>CANDBF010000018.1 GCA_947382865.1 uncultured Clostridia bacterium | reverse complement strand
ACAATACTTTCTCCTTAATCTCAAATCATTTAGTCCTCTAAATTACTGTTTATCGTACAATTATTATAGCAAAACCAAAATACTTAATCAAGCAAACAGTAAGGCACTCCGAGATTTCTCTCAAAGTGCCTTTATCGCTATTTTGTAAAGTTGCCGTTCTCATCACGCTTTTGTGTTTTCCACGCTGTCGGAGTAGGCGGTTCCGGCGACGCTATATTCATTCCAACGCAAACGCCGAAGTAATCTCTTTCAAAGAATAATACGAACTCACTTTGGCGTGGGTTCGTATTATTCACTAATGGCGGAAGCGGTGGGATTCGTAGCGAGCTTGCGAGCGTAATAGCAAGGCGGCTAGCACGCCGAAGCGTCAGCCACGAACGCGTGGGTTTGCAAATTGCTTTTGCAATATGCAAGGTGCAAAGCACCCGAATCCCATCAACCGAACAAAAATCCCCTGCCGTAGCAGGGGATTTATTGGCGGAAGCGGTGGGATTCGAACCCACGAACGAGTTACCCCGTTACCGCATTTCGAGTGCGGGCCGTTATGACCACTTCGATACACTTCCATATGATTAAACTATTCAGTTAGTGAAGTGGGAATAATCGGAACGCCGTGCGTTTTCAGATGACCACTTCGATACACTTCCATTATAAGGACGCTAAAATTATAATATACTTGCGAAGAATTTGCAAGCATTTGTTCATGAAGTAGCATGCTATTCTCAAATAAAAATTGCAATTATAGTTTATGCTTTATGCGGAGGCGCATATGGAAGACAATACTATTTATTTGGATAGCAAATTCTACAATATCCGCGAGAGAATGTTCGGGAGCAGGGATTTGATATTCGGCAAGGTAAAATACCGTGGGAACAGCCTTTTGAACTTGACGGACGGGAACATTTATACCTGTTGCGGCGTATTTGGCAGATATCTCGGGCTTATCAACGATTTGGGAGAAACGGTGTTCGCTAAGCCTGTTTCAGATTGGAAAACGGGGTGCAAAAGGATTGCGAAGCACGCGTATATCGAAATCGAGGAGGATTTCACACGGGATAAGCTATTGCGCAAAATCGTATGCGAGGAAAAGGAAATACTGCCCGCGCCGAGCGAACCGCCCGAGGGGATATTTTTCCCCGCAATGCTTATTTGCGATTTAAGCGGAAAGCATAAAACGATACCCGTTTATCCGCAGGCTACGCCCGAAAATGTTGAATACCAGTGTCAGGAACTGCTACGGCTTGTAGAAAAATTCAAACTTAAATCCCGTATTGAAAAATCGCTTGCAGATATCGATATACTGCCCGAAGAAGCGGACGGGCAATCCGCATTGCAAAAGACCGGATTGCAGGAGCTTCGCGAAGAAAGAGGAATGAGCCTGTCCGAGCTGGCGCAGACGTCGGGTGTGAGCCGCGGCATAATCAAAAAATACGAACTTCCCGAAAACGACATCAAAAAAGCTAAGGGCGAGGTGTTGCTTGCACTGTCAAAAGCTCTAAACTGTACGATTGAAGAATTACTTTTATAACTAACAAAGATAGTATTATAAAGTGGAGCACGACGAGTCGCTATTCAAGGGCATTTTGCGCACCAACGCGCTTACAATCTGCTTGACAAGGTGGAACACGACGTGTACTCATTCAAGAGACTGCCAGCGCGTGCAGGGCGCGCGCCTACCTGAGTGCCGAGCTTGACGCTCTGTACAAGTGAGGGAGCGAGTCCTGTTTATTCGCTCCCGAACGAGTGATATAAACAGAGCTCTATGCTCGTATATGCGAGTGCCGAGTTCCCCTCCCGTGAGCAACGTATAGTATAAGCAGAAAGCGTTCCTATTCCGAGCGGGAGGGGAAAGCCCGTAGGGAAGGGGTGGGTTTTTTAATTTAGAGTATCCGCCGTTCACTCTTGTAGAGTAAGTCACCCACAGCCTGATAAGGTTATTCTTGCTCTAAGAAAATATCTATACTGCAATTAAAGTAATTTGCTATTGTAATAAGAGTTTGAAACTTTGGAAGAGTGCCGCGTTTCCAGTAACTGAAATTTGAGCGAGATACTTTGGTGTCATGCTCAAATTGACTTTTGTTTTTACCCTTGGCACGCAGTTCTGCGAAAATCCTATCAGATATGCCTGTGGGCGGAATCTTATAAACGTGGAAAACGTTATCGTTTGTTCTTCCTGCGAGATAATCCAATGAAACTTCAAGGTAATTTGCAATAGAAAGTATTGTTGTCAGATACGGAGTATAATCTTTATATTGATAGAAAGCGCGCTCATATATAATGCCTGCTTTTTCAAGGTCGGCGAACGATTTATTTTGTTCAAGCAATATATCTTCAAGAAGAGATTTGAAATTAGACATAATTCACCAAAATTCGCTATTTTATTGCTTTATTATTGATAATTACCTATGAAACTTTCTTGACTTTCATAGGTATTCAACAGTACGATTATGTAAAAGTTAAAATTAATTAAAGGAGGGGCAAGTATGGATAATTATTTATTTGATTGGTTAAAGAGTTGTATGTGTTTAGAAGTATCAAATCAATTAGAATTTTGTGAAAACAATATAAGAATTATTCTCATAAACGGTAAAACGATAGAAATATCTATAATAAATTTAATAAAATAAAAAAACGGAAGAAATTGGGATGAAAAGAAATATTATACAATCACATGATTACGGTTATGGAAATGAATTAAATACGAACAATAAAATAGGTAAACTGGAACTAAAAAGTATGCAAGATGTAAAAAGCTATATTTCAGATATTATTGAGGTTGACGGTCTTAATTATGATGGAATATTTTATGAATTTAGAGATAAAGTGCTGTTAAAAGATAATTTTATATTTATTCGTCAGGTATAGTTGCATTTGTAAGAAAATTGTAAGAATCCCACATGAATTTTGCAAGAATAGGGCGCGATAATGGTTTTGAAAATCAAAATCAGGAGATTTTTTATGGGTAAAATCGTGGCTCTTACGGGCGCAAGCGGCAATATGGGGATGGAAACGCTTTTACAGCTTATGGAACTCGACTGCGTAGATAAGGTGAAGCTGCTGCTTCTCAACGAGCGCAGGGAAAGAAAATATGCGCGCGATTGCAGGCGTAAATACGGCAAGAGGGTGGAAATCATCTTCGGAAATCTTGCCGACAGGGAGAAATGCCGTAGCTTTGTGCAGGACTCGGATTACGTCTTGCACCTTGCCGCGGTCATTCCGCCGCTTGCCGACCACTACCCGAGGGAGACGGACGAATGCAACCGTATAGGCACGATGAATCTTGTGGACTGCGTGACGGAGCTCGGAGACAAGCAGCCCAAATTCGTGCATATATCCACGGTGGCTATCTATGGCAACCGCAACTATAAGCACCCGTGGGGCAGAGTGGGAGACCCGCTTATATCCAGCGTATACGACGACTATTCCGCAAGCAAGATAAAGGGCGAGAGATACGTGCTTGACAGCGAGATAAAAAACTGGGTGGTTCTGCGCCAGACGGGGATGCTGCACAACCGCATGCTTACCAACAATATGAAGGACGGGCTTATGTTCCACACCTGCTTCAACGCGCCCATCGAGTGGGTGACTGCGAGGGACAGCGGCAGGCTGCTCAAAAATCTTGTCGCTAAGGATAGCGCGGGACAGCTTGCGGAAAAATTCTGGCTCAGATGCTACAATATCGGCGGCGGCGCGCGCAACCGCGTGACGGGCTACGACACGTTTGACGAGGGCTTCAAAATCATAGGCGGCTCGACGGAGAAGTTTATGAAGCCGCAATGGAATTCCATACGCAATTTCCACTGTATGTGGTTTGAGGACAGCGACGAGCTCAACGATTATCTCGATTTTCAGAAAGAGGATATAAAGGATTACTGGCAGGAGATTCTGCACAGGCACAGCTACTATCAGATAGCCAAAATCTTTCCCGCGAAGCTCATATCCAAGATAGCGATAGAGCGCCTTTTGAAGGATGAAAACGCTCCGCGACGCTGGGTGAACACCAATCAGGCGGGACGGGTTAAGGCGTTTTTCGGCAGCAAGGACAACCTCGAATGTATGCCCGTCTCGTGGGAGAATTATCCCGTGCTCGCAAAGGGGCAGCTTGCAGACGGCAGTATAGACTACGACGATATGAGAGATCCCGACAAAGTCGCGGAGCACGGATACAGACTCGACCACGGCTACGACGATAGCAAGCCCGACTGCGAGCTCGATATAGATGATATGCGCTCGGCGGCTGCGTTCAGAGGCGGCAGGTGCGTTTCCGAAAGTATGACCAAGGGCGATTTGTATACCAAGCTGGAATGGGAGTGCCGCGACGGACACCGCTTTTATGCCTCCCCGTATACCGTGCTCAAAGCGGGGCACTGGTGTCCCGAATGCTGTCAGCCGCAACCTTGGGACTATGACAGGCTTTCCAAATTTATGCCGTTTTACGCACAGGTGTGGTACGACACTCACGCAAAGGGCGAGGATTGCGTGTACTATTTCGACAAGGACCACAACGCAAAGTACGACAGGCTGTAAGAGGTGAATTATGAAATCTGCGATTATATATCTGTTTTCGGGAACGGGAAATACCGAGAAAATAGCTAGGCTGTATAAGGACGCGTTCGAGCAAAATGTAGTGAGCGCGACCATTTTCAGTCTGACGTCCGATATGGCGAACGTCCCCGACCCGCGCCGATACGACTACGTAGGATTTGCCTATCCCATACATGCTTTCAATGCGCCGAAGATTGTGCTTGACCTTGCAAGAGCGCTGCCGAAAGCGGAGGGCAAAGAGTATTTCGTTATAAAATCCTCGGGCGAGCCGTTGAAAATAAATAACATTTCTTCCTGCAAATTGAGAGGCATATTGAAGAAAAAGGGCTACAATCAGTTTGCGGAATACCACTACGTTATGCCGTACAATATGATATTCAGGCACAACGACGATACGGCGACGCGTATGTGGAAAGCCGCAAAAGCTCTTGCGCCAATAGAGGCGGCGGAGGTATTGCGGCATACTTCGCATATGCTTAAAGGAGTGCCGTTCGGGCGGTTTATCGCTTGGATACTACGAATAGAGCATCCCGCTATGAGAGTGAACGGCAGACTTTTTAAGGTGGATAAAGACAAGTGTATAAACTGCGGCGCGTGCGCGAAAAACTGCCCCGTGGGGAATATAAAAATCGAGGGCGGGAAGTTCAAATTCGGCGGCGATTGCCTTATGTGCGCGAGGTGCTCCTTCGGCTGCCCGACGGACGCATTCGACATTGCATTGCTCAACGGATGGAGGATAAACGGAAAGTACAACCTTGCCTACGACGGAGAACCCGAGCCGCCGAAACACGGATGGTACTGCAAAAAAGCATATGCGAGATATTTCGCCCGCGCGGATAAAAAGATAGCCGAGAAAGCCGCCGTTTGTGACAAAAAAGAGGGATAATCGAGCAATTTAGATTGAAAAAGGGTATTTTTTGCTGTATAGTATAAAAAGAGGTGCTTATGAGGAAGATTCTTATCGCGGAGGATAACGTAGAAATATCGGATATGATGCGCAATTATCTGAGGCGCGCGGGTCATATCGTATATCAGGCTTACGACGGCGAACAGGCTTTGGCTTTTGCGAAGAGTATGGAGCCTGATCTGGTTCTGCTCGACATCATGATGCCGATAAAAGACGGCTACGAGGTGTGCCGCACATTGCGTAAGGAAATGGATATTCCCATAATCGTCGTTTCCGCAAAGGTGGCGGAAGAGGATAAGGAAAGGATGTTCGCGCTCGGCGCGGACGACTATATGACAAAGCCCTTTTCGTTCAACGAGATGAACATGAGAGTGGGCGCGCAGCTACGCAGATATTACGAGTTCAACGCCAACAAGAACAAGGGCACAAGGCATTACGGCGACCTTATAGTTTCTTCGGAAAGGTTCGAGGCTAAGTATAAAGAGGAAACGCTCGGTCTCACCGCAAAGGAGTTCAAGATACTCGACTATCTCACGCTCAACGAAAATCAGATAATCCCAAAGCAAAAGCTCATCGACGAGGTCTGGGGCGTAGACGAGTATATCGACGAAAACACCGTCGCCGTCACTATCGCCAGACTGCGCGAGAAGCTCGCAAAGGTGGGGGTGACGAATATTGTGACGGTGTGGGGACTGGGATATAAGTGGCAGTTTTAAGTTTGCGCCGAATGTCACACGCAAAATACGAAGATATTGCATTTTGCGTACGCACAGCGACAACCAGTTTGACAATTAAAATAAAAAATTTCGTTAATAGTTGTAGCGTGTGCTGTGAGCGCAAACGCCTCGCAAAATTTGAGCGGAGCTTCAAATTTTGCTATAAGGTGCAAAAAGCGCGAAGTGAATTCGCACTTTTTGCGGAAATAATATTTAGCGCGCTCTGCGCGCAAACGGATAATAGATATGATATTTATCCAATTCAATTCTTAAACTATGAAAAAGAAAGACAAGTTATCGTCAATAGAAGCCGTTCTGATGAAATTGCAGGAGGGCAACATATACGAGCCTATCAAGGAAGAGGGCGCTGGCGTTTATAAGGCTATCACGAAGAGGCTGGAAACGCTACGTCTTACGCTTGTCAAAAACCATGATATAGAGTTGGAGACCGCGCGCCGAAACAATATGGCGATTGCCTCCGTCGCGCACGACATGAAGACGCCGCTTACTATTATCGCGGGCTACGCCGAGTGCATGAGCGACGGAATGGACGATAAGGATTATCCCGCGCTCATTCTCCAAAAGACCGAGCAGATGAACGATATGGTGCTCGGGCTCGTAGAGGAATCCCATCAGGCGAGAGAAAATCAAACCAATCAGATGACCTTGCATAACGCGAGGGAGTATTTTTCGGGCGCTTTCGAGAGACTTGTGCCCGTTGCCGAAAAGAAAGGGATAGAGCTAAAAGTGAAACGAGCCCCCAACGCTCAGATACGGCTTGACGCGTGGCGTTTCGGCAGAGTTTTGCAAAATCTTGTAACCAACGCTATCAAATACTCATCCGCGGGCACTACAATCAAGGTGTCGTTCAAGTTATGGGCAAAGACGTTGCGCATTCGCATATCCGACCAAGGTCACGGCATAGCAAAGGAGAGTCTGCCCTTTATATTCGACCAGTTTTATACGGAGGACAAGACGCGCGCCGATTCGACGAGCAACGGGCTTGGGCTTTACATCACCAAGGAAATCGTGCTTGCCCACGGCGGCACAATCGGCGTAACAAGCAAAAAAGGGAAGGGAAGCACGTTTACCGTCACGATTCCTGTTGAGCCCAATATGGAAGAAAAGGATACTCTGACGGGTAGATTCGACAGGCTTCGTTTATGGCAGAAGCTCGCAACGGAACTGCTTTTCGGGTGGCTGATGGCATCGCTGTATCGTATAGTGAGGTTTTTCGAGACGAGAAACACCTCGACGTTTATGTTCGGGATGCTGTGCATAGCGCTGTTCCCGTTTGCTTGGATTATAGATTTCCTCAGCATATGCGTGTACGGGCGCATAGCGTTTTTGTCCGATTGACGGTAAGACGGCATTCGTCCTTTTGCAAACCGCTTTCTGATTGTATTTATAACGTTTCTTAAATTATCCTAAATATACCGTATGTTTTTTAATAGCCGCTTACGCTTTGAATTGGATTGCCAACGGCGGCTTTTTACTATATAATAAGTCCGTTATGAAGAACGAAATGTTTGAAAGAGAGTGGTTCAGGCTGGATAACGCCGCAAAAATATATCCCGCCGCCAGAAGCGCGAAGTGGAACGCGGTTTTTCGCATGGCGGCAGTTATGAAAAGCGAGGTGAATCCCGAGCTTCTGCAACAGGCGCTCGAAGATATCATAGACCGCTTTCCGTCCTTTCGCGTGACTTTGAAAAAGGGCTTTTTCTGGTATTATTTTCAGTATATTACGGAGCTTCCGAAGGTTTGCGAGGAGAGCGCCTTTCCCTGCTCGATGATGCCCGTTACGGGCAAGGATTATATGTTCCGCGTGCTATACCGCGGCAACCGCATAGCTGTCGAGGTATTCCATTCGATTACGGACGGGACGGGCTGCATTACGTTTTTGAAAGCCCTCCTTTTCAGATACTGCGAGCTTTGCGGCGCGCAAATCGACGAGATGGGAGACATATTGCATTATGACGACAATCCCGTGCCCGAGGAGATAGAGGATTCCTTTGGCAGGTGCATAGATAGGAGCAAGGGCGCGCTTCCGCGCACCGAGCCCAAGGCGTATCAGATAAAGGGGCAGAAGGAAAAGAGAGGCGTGCTCAACGTCACCCACGGCAGTATGCCATTCGAGCAGATCCACGCGGCGGCGAAGCGCTTCGGCTGTACCGTAAATACGTATCTGGTCGCCGCGCTTACGCTCGCGTTTATGAACCGTCAGCAATACGAGAGAAAGTCGAAAAAATTCCCCGTTCGCATACAGGTGCCGATAAACCTGCGCAGGATGATGGGCTCGACCACGCTTCGCAACTTCGCGGGCTATTACAACACGACTACGCCTTACGGGGAGTGGAAGTTTGAGGAAATCGTCGCCGAACTTGACGGTCAACTCAAAGAGAATATAAACGAGGACTACTGCCAGAGGTTTATCAACTCCAACGTATCCCTCGAAAAAAATCCGATTATCAGGGTCGCGCCGCGCTTCCTCAAAACCTTTTTTATGGACATATCCTTTTATCTCGTCGGCGAGAGCGTGATGTCCTGCGCTTTCAGCAATATCGGCAACGTGAGTACGCCGGAGGCGATGAAAGAGTACGTGGACAGGTTCGAGTTTGTGCTCGGAGCGCAGAAATATATGTGCAACTCCATGACCTGCGCTTCATACAACGGCACGACGCTTGTGACCTTCTCGCGCACGTCCAAGGATCCCATTCTCGAAAGAGAGTTTTTCAAAA
Source organism: uncultured Clostridia bacterium (assembly GCA_947382865.1). Lineage (GTDB taxonomy): Bacteria > Bacillota > Clostridia > Christensenellales > CAG-917 > CAG-475. The sequence goes on along the minus strand of CANDBF010000018.1, from coordinate 24,014 downwards.
TACTCACCGAACACGGCATAGAGGTCACTGTGTCGAGCAACAGGAGGTAGTTATGAACAAGTGTCGCAGATGCGGAGTTATTATAGACGGCGCGACGGTCAACTGCCCCCTGTGCGGCGCGCACGTAAACGAGGGGAATATCCCGTCCGTGTACGACTATCCCGAGGTAAGCGTAAAAACTCAGAAGCAGATTGTGTGGCAGTGGAGTCTGTTTATTTCCCTTATGGCGATAGCCGTGTCCATGGTGGTCGACCTCGCCGTCAACAAGACGATAACGTGGTCGGTGCACGTGCTGTTCGGACTGGCTCTGCCTTGGATATGTATAGCCCGTCCGCTGTTGCTCAAATTCAATTTGCGCAAGCACCTGAGCTGGGGATTTTTAGGCGTTATAGCGTTGCTGTTTTATCTCAACGGCTGGGTGAACGTGTTTGCGGAGCCGTGGGCGTTCTGGCTGGGCGCGCCCGTTGCGGTGCTGGTGTGGCAGAGCGCGCTTGAAATCCTTTGTATCGCGGACAAGAGCGGAAGAGCGGATTATGAAATGTCGCTCACAAAGCTCTGCGCGCTGTCGCTGATTTGCATAGGAATATCCTTCGCTTGGCTCAAAGAATGCACGTGGGGTTGGTACGTATGCGCGGGCAGGGGCGCGATAGACGTGGTCGCCCTTTGCATATTCGCAAAGCACGACTATTTTGGGGAATTGAAGAGAAGACTCCATATATAATCTCCCCGTTCAACTTGCTCTATTAAGCAATAAATTGCAATAAAAACGTGTTTATTAACTCAAAAGCCGCAATTAACCGCGGCTTTTGTCAATTAACGCTAAATTTGCGGCTCGCTGTTTATGTTATTGTTCGGTCTTCAATGAAAATTAGGTTGAAAATCCAAATCAGTTATGATATAATCTTGGCGACTTTCAGGAGGACTTTATTTATGTATATTACAGATGATATCAAGTACATAGGCGTAAACGATCACGAGGTGGATTTGTTTGAGGGACAGTACGTCGTAGAAAACGGAATGGCGTACAATTCCTATGCTATTGTCGATAAGAAAATCGCGGTTATGGACACCGTGGACGCGCGCTTCGGCGACGAGTGGCTGGCAAATATTTCGTCGGCTCTCGGCGGAAAAACTCCCGAGTATCTTATAGTCCAGCATATGGAGCCCGACCACTCCGCAAATATCGCGAAGTTTTTGAATACCTACAAATGCGCGACGGTCGTATCCTCGCAAAAGGCGTTCAAGATGATGGAAAATTTCTTCGGCACGGGCTATGAGGACCGCCGCATAGTGGTGGGCGAGGGTGATACGCTGCCTCTCGGCAAGCACAATCTGACCTTCGTCACCGCGCCTATGGTGCACTGGCCCGAGGTCATCGTAACCTACGATTCGACGGACAAGGTGCTGTTCTCGGCGGACGGCTTCGGCAAGTTCGGCGCGCTCGACGTGGACGAGGAGTGGGCTTGCGAGGCGAGAAGATATTATTTCGGCATCGTAGGCAAGTACGGCGCGCAGGTGCAGGCTCTGCTTAAAAAGGCGGCGGCTCTGGATATAAATATTATCTGCCCCTTGCACGGTCCCGTACTCACAGACAATTTGGGATATTATATCAACCTTTACAACGTCTGGTCGTCATATCAGGCGGAAAAGGACGGCATCGTCATCGCGTACACTTCCGTTTACGGTCATACGAAAGCCGCCGTCCGGTTGCTTGCAGAAAAGTGCGAGCAAAAGGGGTGCGAGCACGTAGCTCTGTTCGACCTCGCGCGCGACGATATGGCGGAGGCGGTCGAGGACGCGTTCAAGTACGGCAAAATCGTGTTTGCAACGACCACGTACAACGCGGATATATTCCCGTTTATGAGAGAGTTTATCAACCACCTGACCGAGCGCAACTGGCAGAACAGGCACGTCGCGTTTATCGAAAACGGAAGCTGGGCGCCTCTTGCGACAAAGGTTATGAAGGGTATGCTGGAAGGTTGCAAGAACCTTACATATGCCGAAAACACCGTACGCATAACGTCCGCGCTCAACGCCGAGTCCGAAGCGCAGATAGAGGCGCTTTCGAGCGAGCTTTGCAGAGATTACGTCGCCCGTTCCGAGTCTGCGGATAAAAACGACCTCTCCGCGCTTTTCAATATCGGCTACGGGCTGTACGTCGTGACTTCGAGGGACGGAGACAAGGACAACGGGCTTATCGTCAACACCGTAACCCAGCTTACCAATTCCCCCAACCGCATAGGCGTCGCAATCAACAAGGCGAATTATTCTCACGAAATCATCAAAAAGACGGGCGTGCTCAACGTAAACTGCCTGTCCACGGAAGCGCCGTTCTCGGTGTTCGAGCAGTTCGGCTTCCATAGCGGCAGGGATACGGACAAGTTCGCGACGGAGGAGCAGATTTTGCGCTCCGACAACGGAGTCGCGTTCCTGCCCAGATATATCAACTCCTTTATGTCTTTGAAAGTGGAAAGATATATCGACCTCGACACGCACGGAATGTTTGTCTGCACCGTAACCGAGTCGCGCGTCATATCCTCCACGGAGACGATGACCTACAACTATTATCAGAACAATGTCAAGCCCCGTCCGCAGACCGAGGGCAAGAAAGGCTGGGTGTGCAAGATTTGCGGCTACGTCTACGAGGGCGACGAGTTGCCGGAGGATTATATATGTCCGTTATGTAAGCACGGCGTTGCCGATTTTGAAAAATTGTGATTTGTGTCAAACGTCAACCCTAATACTGCGCAAAATATTTTTGCGCAGTATTGCGGGACACAAAATCGCATAAATGCGAGTTTTGTTTTGAGCGCAAACTCACAAATTCGAGTGGTGGGAGCCGCAGGGAAAGAGGGGGTATTTCTATTTAGAGTACCCGCCGTACACCCATTGCAGACCACGTTCCCCTTATCTTGATAAACAACAATATTTATATATAATTCATAAATCGATACTTTTTTATCAAAACGCTTGCTAATTTTTTCTAATAATTGTAAAATGATGACGACCGAAAAGGTCGCTATTTCGATAACCTATTGGAGGAATACAAATTATGGCAAACGTAAAAGTCGCTATCAACGGTTTTGGCCGTATCGGTCGTCTCGCTTTCAGACAGATGTTCGGCGCGGACGGATATGAAGTCGTCGCTATCAACGATTTGACAAGCCCCAAGATGCTTGCTCATCTGTTGAAGTACGATTCGACGCAGGGCAACTATGCAAACTCTCACTCGGTCGAGAGCTGCGAGGCTGTGCTCAACGAGGACGGTTCCGTGAAAGAGGACGGCTACATTGTGGTCGACGGCAAGAAAATAACCATTTATGCCAAGGCGAAAGCCGCAGAGCTCCCTTGGGGCGAGCTGGGCGTGGACGTAGTGCTCGAATGCACGGGCTTCTACACCTCTAAGGCGAAGGCGCAGGCGCATATTGACGCAGGCGCGCGCAAGGTAGTCATCTCCGCTCCCGCGGGCAACGACCTTCCCACAATCGTCTACAACGTCAACCACAAGACGCTCAAAGCAAGCGACAATATCATTTCGGCGGCAAGCTGCACCACCAACTGCCTCGCTCCTATGGCGAAGGCGCTCAACGACTATATGCCCATCAAGTCCGGTATCATGACCACCGTACACGCGTATACGGGCGACCAGATGCCTCTTGACGGACCGCAGAGAAAGGGCGACCTGCGTCGTTCCAGAGCTGCGGCTTGCAATATCGTTCCCAACAGCACGGGCGCGGCGAAGGCAATCGGTCTCGTCATCCCCGAGCTCAACGGCAAGCTCATCGGCTCCGCACAGCGCGTTCCCACCCCCACCGGCTCCACGACAATCCTTATCGCGGTTGTAGAGGGTGAAGCGACGGTAGACGGCATCAACGCCGCAATGAAGGCCGCCGCAACCGAGTCCTATGCCTACAACACCGACCAGATTGTGTCCAGCGATATCATCGGCAGCACCTACGGCTCTATCTTCGACGCAACGCAGACGATGGTCGCGCCTATAGGCAACGGTCTCACTCAGGTTCAGGTCGTGTCATGGTACGACAACGAGAACAGCTATACGAGTCAGATGGTGCGTACCATTAAGTACTTCTCCGAGCTGTAAAAAAACCGCGCTATTTGGCGCATTGCATTGTCAACGCCCATATTCCTCGCCGTCACGTACGTCAGTACGTTAGGCGGCTCGGAATATGGGCGTTTTCGCGCACTGAATCCAAATATCGCGGTTTTTACGTTTAATTAGGCTTGTCGGCGACCTGCTTTTTCTTTTTGCTTACCGTCGTGTACGTAAGTACACTGGGCGGCTCGGAATATGGGCGTTTTCGCGCACTGATGGCATAACTTTTCTCCTTTGTTTGATGACATTATGATAATATACAAATTTGTATCAGTCAAGCAAATATGATACAAAAACGTATCCTTTATAATAAATTTATACATATATGTATATGATACATAACATGGAGTATATGTTTTCACACAACCGTATAAAGGAATTGAGAGAGGAAAAAGGGCTTTCACAGCACGGATTGGCGCGTATGATATGCACCAGTCAGGCAAATATATGCCGTTGGGAGCAGGCTAAGATTGTACCGAATGTGCTGGATTGCTGGAAACTGGCAGAGTTTTTCGACGTGACGGTGGATTATCTCATCGGCAAGGAAAACGATTGAACTGTTTGGATGCGCTGCCGTTTTTTTGTTGTCCGCAATTATAACTGCGGACAAAAGTTTTTTGACAATTTTAGATATAGGTGATAAAATAATTTTATATCTATAAAAGGCGATACGCATAACCGTGCGTAATCGGGAGGGATTATGAATTGCTTTTACAAATTCGGCTGCCGCGTTTTTCAAAAGACGATGTGGTTTGCAATGTGGTTTTTGCCTTGGAATCAAAACAGAAAGACCTTATCGGGCGCGGGCGCGATTAAGGAACTGCCCAAATTCCTTAAAGGCGAGGGCTTCAAGAGCATACTTATCGTGACGGACGGGGGGCTTTTCAAGCTCGGTATGGCGGACCCCATTCTCGCGGCGTGCGAGGCGGAGGGCATGAAGGGCTGCGTATATCACGACGTAGTGCCCAATCCCACAATCGGCAATATAGAAGACGGTCTTAAAATGTACTACGACAACGGCTGCGACGTTATAGTTGCGCTCGGAGGCGGCTCTGCTATGGACTGCGCAAAGGGTATAGGCGCAAGGGTTGCAAGACCTAAAAAGTCTATCCCCAAGATGAAGGGCGTGCTTAAAGTCTCGAAGAAGCTCCCGCCGCTCGTCGCAATTCCCACGACGTCGGGCACGGGCTCGGAGGCAACGCTCGCCGCTGTCATTTCCAATCCCGAAACTCACGAGAAGTATCCCATAAACGACCCCGTTCTCATTCCGAGATACGTGGTTATGGACCCCGAACTTACAAAGTCTCTGCCTCTGCATATAACCTCCACGACGGGTATGGACGCGCTCACCCACGCGGTCGAGGCGTACATCGGCGGAGAGAATACGTCGCAAACCAAGAAGGACGCTGTCGAGGCGGTTATCCTCATCAATAAATATCTCAAAAAGGCGTACGACGACGGCTCAGACCTCGAAGCGCGCAATCAGATGCAAAAGGCTGCGTACCTTGCGGGCAAGGCTTTCACGCGCGCTTACGTCGGCTACGTACACGCAGTGGCTCATACGCTCGGCGGAGAATACGGAGTTCCCCACGGGCTTGCAAACGCCGTAATTCTGCCCTACGTGCTCAAAGCGTACGGGAAGAGCGCGCATAAAAAGCTCGCAAGGCTCGCGGGCTATATCGGCATAGAGGGCAAGGACAACGCCGAAAAGGCGAATAATTTCATCAAGTGGATAGAGGACCTCAACGCGTCTATGAACATCCCCGCCAAAATACTTACGAGAGAGGGAGGAAAGCTCATAGAGGAGGAGAGACTCCCCAAGATGATAGAGCACGCTCTCAGCGAGGCGAATCCGCTTTATCCCTGTCCGCAGGTGTGGGGAAAGAAGGAAATCGAAGCGATTTATCGTCAGATTATGTAAAAACAGCCTAGCATATTCGGAGTTTACTCAATGAACCGTATCAAAAGACTATTCCCCATCATGCTTATCGTTATGCTTATAACGGCTGTCGCATGCGCGCTTGCGGCTTGCGGTGATTTGTATAATTATAATCATACCTATGACAACGAAAGCCTCTATACCGTAGCAAGCAGCGGTCGTGCGGGGATTTCCGAAATAAGAGATATCGACGTGGACTGGTACAACGGCACGATTACTGTTATCTGCGGCGAGGCGGGGAGTCTTGTGACTTTTTCCGAATTTGCGGAGGGAGAAGAGCCAAGCCGCGACACTACTATGCACTATCTTGTAGACGGGACAACGTTACGTATAAAATACGCCAAGTCGGGGACGCTGTCCGTCGGGAAGCTCGTAAAGCATCTGACAGTCACCGTGCCTTCGGACATGTACCTCGGTGAAATCGATATAGACGGTACTTCCGCCGATATTTCCGTTATGGGCATTTCGGCAAGAGAAATCGAAGTCGACAACGTTTCGGGGCTTGTAAATTTGAAATGTTCTGCCAATGACGTGAACGTAGATACGGTTTCGGGGAATTTGTACTTGGAGTGCAATGCGGACAGAGTAGAGGCGGATTCCGTTTCAGGCAACGTGACGGTGACGTGCAAGTCGTCTCCGTCCAGAATGTTTATAGACTCAACTTCGGGCGACGTTCTGCTGAGGCTGCCGGGCGACCTAGGCTTTTCTTTGGAATATTCCACGACAAGCGGTTTGTTTAAGAATGCGTTCAGCGCCGATACCGTACAGCGCGGAGAAGACAGCTTTGTTTATCTAAACGGCGTATGCGATTATAAAATCGATACCACGTCCGGCGATTTGATTATAGAAAAACTTTTGGCATAAACGCAGGCTTAATCGGATGATTAAAGACGGAATGAAATAATAAAATACGCGCAAACGGCGCGTATTTTAATTTGCATGCAAATCTCATTCAATATAGTTTCTCTACGAGTTGTGCTTTCGCGCGATTAGATTACCTGAAAACTCTGAGGGTATTGTTCACCAGATGGCAGTCTATAAGCTCGTTGGCAAACACCTCTCCGTCCGCCTCGAACTTGCTGTCGTCCAGCACCTCTATCTTTACGGAGCTGCCCTCGAACTCCTCCGTCCAAGGCTTTTTGACGTGCTTGCCCGTAAGGAATGACGGAAGTCTGAAAGGTATCAAAGATTTTTTCATTTCATTGACAACGACTATGCTCAGTTTGCCGTCGTCTACCTTGGCGTTGGGACATATGGGCATTCCGCCGCCGATACTGCGCCCGTTGCCTATGCCTATCATAAATACGCTCTTGTCCATAGGCTCGCCCTCGTCGACCGTCAGGCGGAGCTTGTGCCATCTGGTGTGCGCAAGAGTGTAGAAGAGGGAAGCATAATACTTGACCTTGCCGTGGAAGGGCTTCATCTCGGCGTATTTGAGAAGAACGTCAACGTCCATTCCCGCGCCGAGCACGTTGAGACATCTTCTGTCGGAAAGCTGAATGAAGTCTATATACTCGCGATTGCCTTTGAGTATGACGTCCATCGCGCCCTTGACGGTTTTTGGGTGCTTGCTCGCGCTCACGAAGTCGTTGCCCGTGCCGCAGGGAACGAAGCCGAGAGTTACGTTGTCGAAATTTTCTATGCCGTTGAGCACCTCGTTGTAGGAGCCGTCTCCGCCCAGCATAAGTATGTCGCAATCGGCTGTATGCGAAATTTGCTTCGCAATCTCGGTTGCGTGAGCGGGACGTTCCGTCTTATGGACGATGTAGGGTCTTTGATGCTTTTCGAGAATGGCGACGACCTCGTCCAACGCTTTCAGACTTTTGCCTTTGCCGCCCTGTGGATTTACGATAATATGAAACATAATTTATCTCCGTTATCTTACAATGTGTTCATTTTATCTGTAAAAAATGCGTATGTCAAACGATATATGACTCAAAATTGCAAAAATATCATACAAAATGTCCGACATTTGGACATATGTATGATATTTACGTTACATTTTGTAAATTAACGCGCAGAGGTATTCTTTGCGCTCTGCACAAACGCTCTGAACAAAGGATTTGCGCGGTTCGGGCGCGATGTAAATTCGGGGTGGAACTGTACTCCTATAAAGAAGCGGTTAGGAGCGACCTCCACGGTCTCGACGATGCTGCCGTCGGGAGAGGTGCCGCTGATAGTAAGTCCCGCGTTTTCGAGGGCGGCGCGGTAATCGTTGTTGAATTCGTAGCGGTGACGGTGGCGTTCTTCGATAAGCTCCTCGCCGTATGCCGCGTACATTCCCGTGCCTTTTACGATACGGCAGGGATACGCGCCCAGTCGCATAGTGCCGCCGAGCTGCTTGCCGTTTTGGTCGGGCATAAGGTCGATTACGTGCGTGCCGCGCTCCCCAAACTCGCCGCTCGTGGCGTCCGCTATACCGGCCGCGTGTCTGGCGTATTCTATGACCGCTATCTGCATTCCGAGGCATATCCCGAAATAAGGAATATCGTTTTCGCGGGCGTAGCGGCATGCCTCTATCATTCCCTCCGTTCCTCTTGTGCCGAAGCCTCCCGGCACGAGTATTCCCTGAATACCGTGCAGCTTGTCCGCTACGTTTTTATGCGTAATTTCCTCGCTGTCTATCCATTCGATTTCCAGATTGGTGTGACAGGCGTAGGAAGCGTGATTGAGAGATTCCGCAATGGACAGATACGAGTCGTGCAGCGACACGTATTTGCCGACTATCGCTATTCTGGTTTTCCCTTTACGCGAGCGGATATCGCGCACCATTGTCTTCCACGGCGCGAGGTCGCACTTGTTTTTTAGTCCCAGCTCGCGACATACTACCTTGTCGAGCCCGTTTTTGTGAAGCATGAGCGGCACCTCGTACAGGCAGTCCGCGGTGATGTTTGCAATCACGCAATCCTCCTTGACGGAGCAGAACAGCGCTATTTTTTTGCGTATCGTTTCTCCGCAGTCGCCGTCGGAGCGCGTGATGATGATATCGGGGCTTATTCCCATCGCCTGCAATTCCTTTGTGGAATGCTGGGCGGGCTTTGACTTGTATTCGTCCGAACCGCTTATGTACGGCACCAGACAGACGTGTATGAAAAGGCAGTTTCTTCTGCCTACGTCGGAGGCAAATTGCCTGATGGCTTCTAGGAAAGGCTGACTTTCGATATCGCCGATTGTGCCGCCTATCTCCGTAATCATAACGTCCGCTCCCGTGAGCTCGACGTTCTTCCGAATGAAATCCTTTATCTCGTTTGTGACGTGCGGGATAATCTGCACAGTTTGTCCGAGATACTCTCCTCGCCGCTCCTTGTTGAGGACGGACCAGAACACCTTTCCGCTCGTAAGATTTGAAAACTTGGTCAGATTTTCGTCTATAAAGCGCTCGTAATGTCCGAGGTCCAAGTCGGTTTCCGCGCCGTCGTGAGTGACGAACACCTCGCCGTGCTGGGTGGGATTCATTGTGCCGGGGTCGACGTTCATATACGGGTCGAACTTTTGTGCGGCGACCTTGTATCCGCGGAGTTTGAGCAGACGTCCGAGCGACGCCGCTACGATGCCTTTGCCGAGTCCCGATACGACCCCGCCTGTTACGAATATGTATTTTGCCATAATTTGCGCCTCCGATGTACGCTGGATTTGATATTTTTTTCCGCCCTTAAAAAACAAAAAAGGCGTTTTTTTTTAGGACTTTGCGCTCCTAAGAAAAAATCGCCTGACACGGATATTCACTGCTTATGCTTCCGACCGAGTGCGCCCGATCAAAAACAGCTATAAATTTATCACACGCGAATTGCTATGTCAACGTATTGATAAAAATTTTTCGATTTTTTTTGGATGCCATAAAATATTGACGATAAAAACGTTTATATTGAAAGCGTAGACAAACGGCGAAATTTCAGCGTAGTTTATTGCGATCGGATTTCTATTTTTAAGCGATATTGAACGGAATAAAAAGTTTATATTGCAAATCAGTATTATAAAATGTTTTTTCGGTTGGATAATGCTTTTTACGGCGTATTCGAGTTTATATAAAAGAGTGCGCTTAAACGCTTGCATCGAAGCGCGCAAAGCGGTATAATTTACGGCACGGAGGCTGTTATGGGGAAAATCGACGAGAGGTATTTCGATATATCCGATTCGATGCAGGCGAACCAAATAGAGGACATTCTGCTGGTAGGCGAATCGGTACTGTGGCGCGGAAAGCCCAACAAAAGGGCGTACGTTTTGCAGGAGACGATGAAAATGCTGCCCGTCGCGCTTATCTGGCTGTTGTTCGACGGAGGGTTTATCGCAGGTATGTCGATAGGTATGGCAAGGGGCGCGATGTCGCTTGGCATACTCGGGTTTATAATCCCGTTTTTTCTTGTTCATCTGACGCCTGTATGGCTGTGGATAGGGCGTACCGTAAAGGCGACCGTCGAAATACAGAATATCGAATACGTCGTCACGGACAGGAGAATAATCGTTCGCTCGGGCGTAATAGGCATTGATTTCAAGTTTTTGAATTACGGCGAAATCGAGAGCGTACGAGTGAAGGTAAGCTGGACGGATAAGCTCTTTAAGGTCGGCGATATTTACGTCAACGCTTCCACCAATTCGGCGGTGCTGTTCGACGTGAAAAATCCTTATATAATCGGCACCAAGCTGCAGAAGATTGTGACTGATATCAAAACCGATATGAGCTATCCCAACGCGCTTCGCCCCGACTTCAATTCGGGATATAACACAGAGTACGGCGACAGCCCTTTCGACGGGGATGTGTTCGACCGATAATGAAACGCTTATTTTTATTGATAATATGCGGCGCGAAACGCGCCGTATTTTATTTTTCTCGCGCCGCGTTTTTATTTTGTTTGTAGAGAAAATCAACGCCGCACAGTTTATTTTCCGAAAATATCCGACATATGTTTACAAATTCTTGACATATGGGTTGACGGTCGGGCGTTCTTACTATATACTGGAAAGAGTATATTTATATAATATATTGCGTTAAATAAACGCTTTCGGAGGAGGAGAAAATGTTATTCGGAAAGAAAAAGGATCAAGTCATCAAGTTCGAGCAGAATTTGTGCAATGCGGACGTCAACGACAATCAGGTGCTGTTCGTGCGCGTCAACGATATGGTTACGGACAAGAATGCGATTTTGGAGGTGCCCTTTACGCACAACGCGTTGCTTATCAAGGGCGGCGGAGATTGCAGGCTTTATAAGAGCGGCACTCACCCCGTTTTCGACGATAAGAACGAAATCAAGAATTGGAAAAAGGGCATATCCGTCGAGGTCATATATATCCCCAAGGAGACCAGCGTAAAAATCGAGTGGGGCACTCCTTCCAAGGTTATGTACAGGGATAAAGTCAGCAACAAGGTCATCGAAATCGGCGCCAACGGCGTGTTCGGCATTTCCGTTTGCAATCCCGAGCAGTTTTTCAGAAAGGTTGTCGGCTTCAGAAAGGAATTCGACCTCATAGAATTTTCGAGAAGATTCACCGAGGCTGTCACTGACGAGTTTGCGGACAATTTCTTAAGAGTCGTGAATGCGGACAATCTGACTTACGACCAGTTTGACGAGAACAGAAAGCTCATCGCAAAGAAGGTCGGCAAGGAGCTCAGCGAGCAATTCGAGCACTCGTGGGGACTCGAGCTTGTGGACTTCATAATTTCCGATTTCGAAATCGCAAAAGAGGACATCGCCAAGGTCGAGGACTTCGCAGAGGAGAAAGCCAAGGAGAAGAAGCTCAAGGAATATCTCGCCGAGGTCGAAAGACTGGACGACAAGGAGTGGGAGCGCGAGAAGTATCTGCGCGAGCTGGAACAGCACAACAAAGAGGCCTACTACGAGGTTATGAAGGTTATAGGTAAGGAACCAAAAAACAAGGGCGGCAAGTTCTGCCCCGGCTGCGGACACAGCTATGAGAGTACGGACGCTTTCTGCCCCGGCTGCGGAAGAAAGATAGCGAGCGCGTCTGCGGTATGCTCGCACTGCGGCGCGGAAAACGGCGGCGGTTCGGCATTTTGCAGAAGCTGCGGCAAAAAACTGTAATCAGAGGAGGATATAAATTATGTGTTTCAGAAGAAAGACGAAAGCCGAGTCCAATATTCAGGACAGAGAAATTATCGAGGAAAACAGCAAGACCATCGACGTGCTTATCAAACTTAGCAACGACGAGGAATATATCGAGAAACTGCGTTACGTGCAGGAAACGCTGAAATATCTCACTCCTTCCACCGACGGCAAGGTTTACGCCGCGGACAAGAAGATAAGGAATATTATCGGCGACCTTAAAATCGTTCTCAACAAATCCGTCGACAAAGAGGAATGCAAAAAGGCAGACGGTCTTTTGCGCGACCTCGACGTGGCTATTGCCGAGAGAAAAGTGCTCGAATAACGAAGGTGGATTATGTGGCCGTTCAAAAGCAAATACGATAAGCTGACAAGAGAGGACGTCGTCGACGCCATATGCAAACTGGAAAAGGAGTCCACTACCATTGAGGACGAAATCGTCGCCAAGCAGAAGCAGATAGAGGGCTTTAAGGTCAAGGGTAAAGCGGAGAAGTCCAGAGAAATCAAACTGCTTTACGCCAAAAAGATAAACGCTCTCACGGCGGAGAGAGAGCAGCTTGCGCAGAGGGATATGTATCTTCTTTACAACCTCAGGCTTCTAAACAAGCTCAAACAGTCGATTGACGACAATCAGTTTTTTGCAAAGACGTCGAAAATGTCGCTCGGCAACCTTTTGGGAGACCAAAAGGGACTTGCCAAATTCCTCAACAAGACGCTCAATACGAGAGTCAATGCCGAAAACGTGCTCACCGAAGCGGACGAGACGTTCAAGCAGGTCGAGGAGATGTACGAGAAGAACGACAGCATTTACGGCGTAAACACGAATGACGACGAGCTGCTTGCCGTGTTTGAATCCGAAGAGGACATGCTCCAATTCGAGGAAGACGGCGCCGCGGCGGAAGAAAATATATCGGTCAACAAGACGGACGGGGAGTAAATTATTATGGCTGTAAAAACCAGTAAGGAAATGAAAAAGAGGATGCTTATCAAGCAGACGATAAACGCTATGAATAAGCAGATACAAAAGCTCGAAGAGCAGAAGCAGGTGTACATAAACGCGGGCAAGCAGGCAAAACAGCGCGGACTTACCGAGCAGTACAACCTCGCGCTCTCGGGACTGAAAATGACAATCGCCCAGCAGAAGAGAGTTTACGAGATGAAACTCAACTTTGAAATCACCTCGCAGATGAAGGATATGACGAAGATGACTTCGGAGTTTTTGCAGGGTATGGGGACGCTTAGCAAGGATATGATGAAGCTCACCAAGGAGAGCGACTTCAAGAAGGTCACCAAGCAGTTCAACGAGGCTATGATGGGCGTCGAGATGCAGGCGGAGCAGATGGAGAGCTTTATGGAGGATACTTCGTCCACGTTCTCGTCCAATTACAGCCTAGACGCGGAGGAGAGCAAGGAGATAGAATCCCTCATCACCAATCAGGCTTCCGCGGAGGAATCTGTTGAGGACGCCATAGAAAAAGAACTGGAAGAGCTCAAAAAGAGAATGTCCTGAATTTGGGAGAGAGTTTATGGCGAGTGAAGAATTGCTGTACGAAACGTTTGAGCTTTACCTGAAAAAAGCCAAAGAGAGTCAGGGCAAGGGCGATTTTGCGCTCGCAAAACGCTACTATATGCTTGCCGCCGAGCAGATGCTCAAGCTGGCGCAGTCCACCAAAGGCGAATTGCAGAAGGCGAGGTTCAAACGCGCCAAAAATCTGATCGACGTTGCGGACGGCTTGCAGGCTCCCGAGAAGAAAAAACAGGCGAGCCAGTCGGATGAGGAGACGACGGACGTAAAGGTGCAAAAGGCGGAAAAAATCACCCTCGAAGAGGCGCTAAAACGTCTCAACGAGTTGGAAGGACTTGCCGAGGTCAAAAATCAGGTATGCGACTGGGTGGACCAGATAAAGGTATTCAAGATGCGCAAGTCGCGCGGAATGTCGGTGCCTGATATGTCCTATCATATGGTGTTTACGGGCAACCCCGGCACGGGAAAAACCACGGTGGCGAGGATTATGTCGCAGATATACTGCGCGCTCGGCATACTCAGCGAGGGTCACCTCGTCGAGGTGGACAGGAGCGACCTCGTTGCGGGATACGTGGGACAGACCGCGCTCAAAACGCAGGCGGTGCTCAAAAAAGCGAAAGGCGGAGTGCTGTTTATTGACGAGGCGTACGCGCTTGCGAGCGGCTCGGGCAACGACTTCGGACAGGAAGCTATCGACACGGTGCTTAAAGCTATGGAGGACAACCGCGACAACCTCGTGGTTATCGTAGCGGGCTACGTGGATCTGATGGAGAAATTCATCAATTCCAATCCGGGACTTCGCTCGCGCTTTAAGAACTTCGTGCAATTTTCAGATTATACGGGCGCGGAGCTTTACAATATATTCAAGCGCCAGTGCGACAAAAACCAATACGTCCTCGACCCCGACGCGTCAAAGGCGCTGCACGCCTATTTCAACAAAAAGTACGCAGAGAGGGACAAGAACTTCGGCAACGGCAGAGACGCGAGGAATCTGTTCGAGAGGACGGTTACTATGCAGTCTAGGAGAGTTGCTTCTCTGAGAGAGCCGTCCAACGAGGAGATGGCGACTATAACGAGGCAAGACCTCCCTTTTGACATAAATTTCCCTCCGATTAAGTCGGACGGGAACGACGAAGACGAGGACTATTCTCCGAAACACATAGATAATAATCCGAAAAATAACGATAAAACCCCAATTGGCGACAATAAGAACGCAAAGGACGACGATATTCCGTCTCCCGAGGATAAGGTTTTGGAGGACGGGAAGAGCGCGTTTAACAGCGAATTCAAGTTTGAGTGGGACAGTCTGCCCGAGGTCACGTTCAAGGACGTCGCGGGACTCGACGCGGTGAAAGAGGCGGTAAAGATAAAGGTTTTGCTTCCTCTCGAAAACCCCGAAGCGTTCGAGGGCTACGTCAAGAAGAACGGCGGCGGACTTTTGCTTTACGGACCTCCCGGAACCGGCAAGACTATGATTGCGGCGGCGATTGCAAACGAGATAGGCGCAAAGTTCTGCTCGGTCAAGCCGTCAGATTTGCTTCATCAGGGTGCGGGACAGTCCGAAAAGGCGGTGCGCGCGCTTTTCGCGCAGGCGAGAGAGTATGCCTGCGCCGTGATTTATTTTGACGAAATGGACTCCATTTCTCCCAAGAACACCAAATCGCAATACGCAAAGCAGCTCCGCTCAGAGCTTCTTGCACAGCTGCAGGGAGTGGAGAGCTACAACAAGCAGACCAACAACATTCTGTTTTTGATTGCGGCGACAAACAAGCCGTGGGATATGGACAGCGCGTTTGTAAGACCCGGTCGCTTCGGCACGAGAATTTACGTGGGGCTTCCCGACGACGAGACGCGCAGATATATGATTGAAAACAGACTCCGCAAGGTCGGCGGAAAGGGCGTCGTAAAAATCGCGGACGATATTCGTATCGACGAGGTTGTCGCGGCGACGGAGGGCTTCAACGGCTCGGATATGACCAACCTTATGGATAAGATAGAGGAAATTTCCATTTTGCGCGGCATACAGACGGGCGCGAAGTACATAGTACATGCGGATTTCGTCGCGGCGCTTAACGAAATCTCCTCCACTGTGCAAAAGGAAGATATCGAAAAGCTGATGGAGTGGAAAGCAGAGAATTAACCCCACAAAACAGGGACGTTTTGCGGGGACCCCGATATTAACCCCACAAAACAGGGGCGTTTTGCGGGGACCCCGATATTAATCCCATCGAACTCGATGTTTTGACGGGGAATCAAAGGTTACTTTTAGCGAGGAACGGCGGTAATGCGCGCGCATACTCACGTGCGCTCGCATATATATGTTGATATTATAAAGATATAATAGGTATAAACGTTTATTAAAGGAGAGGATAATGAGCGAAGAGTATACAAACGATGCAAAGTCGACTCTGACCGTCAGGCAGGAGAAATGCCCCACCTGCGGAGGCAGGCTGGATTGGTCGGAGTCTCGGCTTGCCGAAGACGGCTTGAGATACGTCGAATGTCCGAGATGTCACAACAAGTACACCGACGGCTCCGGCAAATGGTCGCCTGAAATTCAGTCCATACTGACGCAGGCTACTTCCAAGTACAGACAGGGCGAGTTCGAGGACGCGATAGAGGATTTGGAGGTAGCCATAGAGACCGCTCCCAACTGCTACGAGGCGTACTGGTACAGTCTGCTTGCCAAAAACGGTATTATATACGAAAAGGACAACGGCTTCAAGCCCACCTGCAACCGCGCCAACTTTGACAGCTTTTACGAGCAGGTAGACTACAAAAAAGCGATAAAATATGCTCCCGAGCATATGAAGCAGTTCTACAAGGAGCAAGCCGAGGTCGTCGAGGTTATAAGAAAGGAAATCATCGAGCTCGTTGAAAAGGAAGAGCCGTACGACATTTTCCTGTCCTTCAAAAAGACGGAGATCGGCAGCGACGACCGCACGCAGGACTCGATGTATGCAAACGATATATACAACGACCTTTCCAAAAGATATAAGGTTTTTTACAGCGAAAAGTCTTTGAAGGCGGGCACAAACTTCGAGCCTACTATATTCAGAGCCTTGCAAAGCGCGAAAGTGTTTATACTTATATGCTCAAAGGCGGAATATGCAAACGCGGTCTGGGTCAAAAACGAGTGGTCGCGTTATCTGCGTATGATGAAGGACGGCTTGAAAAAGCCCGAAACAATCACCATAGTGCACCCCAATGAATTTCCGTACGGCATGCCCGCCAAGCTCGCGAAGATACAGGGCATAAAGTACCACGACAGAAACTACGACAAGCAGATGGAGGATTTTATAGTCCGCTCCTTTGCGAAATATCCGTCAGCCAACAACATTGTGAGAAAGACCTTCTCCGACGTAAAGCACTTCGGCCCTAAAAAGGTTATGGACGCGTCTCTGCAAATTCAGAGAAAGGAATTCGTAGGAAAAAAGGTCGACGTTAAAGAGGACGCGATAATCAATCAGGTCAAAATCTGGCTTGAACAGAGCAATTTCAGCGCCGCGACTCAGTTTTGTAAAGGCGTTTTGCAAAAGAACGAGTATTCATCAGCCGCTAAGCTGTATCTGATTTATGCCGAAGAGGGTATTTGCAACGATAAGCAGTACGTCAAAGAGTATAAAGAGCGCATAAACTGTATCAAATGGCTTGACGAGATACTGCAAAGCTGTACGGATAAGGCTATTTTCCAGAAGATAATCGAGCTTGCAAAGGATATATGCGATAAAGCGGTTGCGGATGAAAACACCGATTTCATCGTCGAATCCTTCAACCTCGTAGCGCAGTGGGCGCCAGAAAATGACGTTGACGGTATCAGAAACACCTTACTCAATTTCAGCAAATCCGTGCTCAAAAAGCCGAACGCGGACAAGGCGCTTGCGACCAGTATATTTGACTGCGTGCTTAGGACGTACAACGACACCGAGGTCGAAAAGTACGCCAAGATGAACTATGAATTCGCCCGCTGTCTGCACGACGTAATGCGCTTTGACGACGCGCTGATTTATTACGATAAATCGCTTGAGCTTATCGATGACGCGCAATGCTACTTCGACAAACTCATGTGCATGAACGGGCTTGTTAAGCATACCGACCATATAAAGGCGACCAAGGTTGAGGAAACCGACCTTGAAAATATCCTTAAATATGCAGAAGCCAAGTCCAAAAAGGGGAGCGGTCCCAGTCTGCGCGCGAAGATGCAGACAGACCTCGTCAATTTCTCGCTCATTCAGGGGCGCGAGGGCAGCTACGACGTGGCGACGACTGTGTTCGACTATATCATTCAGTTTGTGCCGCAGGAAGATAAGGAGAGGAACAAAAAATATCTTGTTCCCTTTGCGGATATGCTGCTTGCAATGGGACAGTACGACCTTGCGAAGAACTACTACGGTCCTATGATAAACATAGACGACCTCTGCCACGAAGCCCACTGGGGTATGATAAAAGCCGACCGCAGGTGCAGAGACGAAAAGGCGTTGATGTATCATAAGGACGATATATCCGAAGACGACCACTTTATGAAAGCGCTGTACGGAGCAATTTCGAACGGCGATATAAACGCGAACAAGTATTACAATAGTTTCAACGAAATGAAGCTGATGCTGTTCGAGTCGGTCAGCGAAAAGCGCGGCTGGGAGCATCTCGCCAAGGGCGAGTTTGAAGAGGCGATGAAGACTTTCGTCGAGCTGCTCAACTTCGAGATCAACACCAGAAAGAGGAAAATTTCCAACCACCCCGAGTGCTACTGGGGCATGCTGCTTGCCGACGCGCAGTGCAGAAGCGATTTGGAGCTGTTCTCGAAACGCGGCCAGTATCCGATGGACAAAATTCAGGAAAACGACTGGTGCGTGAAATATCTCAAAGCCTATCAACAGCAAAAGGCTATGGAGAACCATTTCTTCCAGAGCGGTTATTTCGGATACAGAAAAAACGCGAGGACGGGAGAGTTTGTCGAAAACAAGCCTCCTATTTCCAAGGAGGAATATGCCGACAACATTCTCCCCTGCGACGTAAACCATTTGAAGATACTCGAAGCTCTCGCTATGACGTGGGAGAGAAAGGAGTACATAGAGCGCAGACAAAGCGAAACCGCGGTCAGGACCAAACAGCTTCACGCCGAAAAGGATAAGATGCGTAAATCCGCAAATTCGAGGGCGAGCGGCGCGGCGGCAAAAAAGAATCTTGCTATCACGGCTCTTGTTTTCGTCATATTGGGCGTAATCGCGGGTGTTGTATTCGGATGCTTCTCATTTTTTGCACACGGCGTTTCGGCAAGGTGGCTTGCAACGCTTCAAGACAATGCGAGCACGGTTTGCGGAGTGCTGATAGGTATTCCCGCAATTATCGGCGCAATTATCGGCTTTTTTGCCGGCGGACCCGGCGGAGCTTTCGCAGGAGCTTTGGCCGGCGCGGCAGGCGGCGGCGTAATAACGGGAATAATATTCCTTTGCTGCTGGATTTTGGTTCCGCTTATCGGTTTGCTCGTCATCGGAGGCGTGGGAGTCGGTATACACTTCCTCAAAGAATCTATGGACGACCACGTCTACGGAATCAAAGGAGGAACGGAGAGGCAGATACAGACCATAGAAGCAGATTTCAACAGTAGACAACAAGCGTTAAAAATTGAAATTGATAACGCTATAAAAAACTACAACAATCAAATCAAAACCCTCGCAAGCAACAACGGCATCGACCTATACAGAATAGGCATCGACGAGGCGACTGTCAACAGCATTATGCACAATTCAACCGACTTCTCGGCTAGTGTCAATACCTCGTCTAAATATGCGTATGCCGCAAGCGACAATATTGCGCCCACGTACAGCGTGAACAACGCATATTCGACTTCTCAGGAAACGGGATACAGAAAGGTTGTATTGCAGAAGATAGGTCCCAACAAGATTTCGGTCATTAAGGTCGTCAAAGACGCGACGGGGCTGGGGTTTGCCGATGCGAAAAACCTTGTTGAGATGGCGGAGCGAGTGCCTGTCACAATCAAGGATAAAATGACTGCCGCAAACGGCAACGCGCTTATCAAACAGCTCGCCGAGGCGGGCGCGACGGCGGCGCTTAAATAACGCCCGCACGAGCCATATATCATATTTTAATACGGAAGCTGTAAGTAAAAACGATGCGCGTAGATTACGCGCATCGTTTTTTTGTTTATTTACATATCAGTTACATTAATATAAAATCCTTAGGGTTTACGCATTTGAAATCGACATAGTTCAAAACATAATCAAATGCTTTTTACGTCGATAGCAGCGAATTTCTTTGCCGTGGCGCGATAGCGGAACATCAGCTTGAAAAAATAGCCTATCAGCTTAAACCCGTATTTGAAAATAGCGGATTTCTTTATTTTTGTGACAAAGCCCTTGCCTATAAGCGGATTGAACTGCACAACCTGCCTCTGCTTGTAAAAGTCGCCGACGGAATAGTCTCGCGTGTCAATTTGCGCTATTTCTTTTTTATAAAAGCATTTGGGAATGAGATACCCGTTCAGGGTGAGAAGATTTTTGAGCCTGAATTTTTTATGCTCGCGTTGCGCGTCGCAATATACGGTTATACCGAACTTCTCCTCAATTTCGCTCTTCTTCAAAAACTCGGGACTGTACTTTTTAAGCGCAAGGTGATTTTCTTCCGCATTAAGCGTAAGGAAGTACTTAGGTCCCTTCAAAAAGTCGTCGTATGCCTTGAATCGCAAATCCGCCGCATAGTATCTTTGAAGAGCTATCGTTTTGCCGACCCCCAGCGCAAGTTTCTTCCAGTTGGCGAAAAAGCCTTTGCCGAAAGGGTAGCGCGAGCACAAAATCAACTCGTTGCGCCTGATATAATATTCCATTTCGGGGCTGTACTTGTTGCCGAAATTCTCGTGCCAGACGGCTATGCCGGAGGTTACGATGATATGCTCCGCGGCGCGCAGGCCGTATTCCACGTCGTCGCATCTGATAAAAAAGGGCAGGGGATATCCGTATTTTTTCGGCGTATCCGACGGCATACACATATAAAACCAACTGTTGTAATTGGGCTCTTTATCCTCCTCGTTGCCGCATACGGTTGCCGCTTCGCGCGCGTCGAGCATATGTCTTCTCGGCTCTGTTACATAGCCCGTCCAATCTCCGCCCTGTTCCTTTTGCATATGCGGTTTGTCTAGGATGAGCATTGCGCCGCCTACGGACGCGTTTGTATATTCCTCTTTCAGCGCGGATAGCAAAGCGGCGGTTCTGCCCAGTATGCGGACGTCGAAGAGTATATCGTCGTCCATAAGCAGAAAGTGGGTGTAATCGCCTTTTTCAACCTCTTTTATGCCGCGAGTAAAGCCTCCGCTGCCGCCTGTATTCGGATTTGGAATGACCTTTATTCCCTCGCCGAAATCTTCATTTATCGTCCGCGCGTTATCGATTATATAAACGTCGAAAAACTTATTTTCCGTTTCTTCCGTATATCTTCGGAGATTTTCGATATTCCGCCTTAAATACTGCTCGCGCTTGAACGTGCATATGACGATTCCGATTTTGACGGGACGTACGCGAACTACGTCGGCATACCAGCCGCCGCCTGTAAACGAGCAATCCTCCTGCGCCGTGAAATCCGCGTACAAGAAGCCCTTATCCTCGATAGGCGCAAGCTCTACGCAAAGCTCCCCGTTCCCCGAAATCTCTTCCTTTGCAAGCACTTCGGCTTGTCCGTCCGCCGTGTAGCGCAGAATGCGGGCGAGCCCTGCGCCGTCCGTTTCAAATTTGCAGGTAACGCGAGTAATATTTGTGTATTTTTTATATTTTATGTGGGAAAACGCGTTGAAATAGGTATCGAACGCAATTCTCTCGCCGCTTTTAAGGAAAACGCGACCGTCGCGGAGCTCGCCTCCGCGTAAGTACAATTCGTTTTCGTTGCAAACGTCTGGCTTCGGGAACGTGAGATTATACAGCAGCATTTTTTTCGTTTTCTACAAGCTCGAGCGCGCGCTCGATGACCCTGTCCATATCGTAATATTTGTACTCTCCGAGTCTGCCGCCCATAATGACGTCGGATCTTGACGGGAGCTTTTCGATATACTTGTTATAAAGAGAATTGTTCTTTTCGTCGTTTATGGGGTAGTAGGCTTCCGCGCCCTCCGTCCACTCGGCGGGATACTCGTAGCTTATCACCGTCTTATCCGATTTCGCGCCCGTGAAGTGCTTGTGCTCGATTATGCGGGTATAGGGCGTTTCCCTGTCGGTGTAATTGACGACGGCGTTGCCTTGAAAGTCCTCTTGATTTAAGGTTTTTTCGACCAAATCTACGGTGCGGTATTCGAGCTTGCCGTATTCGTATGCGAAAAACTCGTCGATTTTGCCCGTGAACAGCGTTTTTGAAAATTTATCTTCGCTCTTTTTCACAAAATCGAAGTAGTCCGTCCCTAAGCGCACCTCTATGCCGCTGAGCATATTCTCCACCATAGCGGTGTAGCCGTTTATCGGAATGCCTTGATACCTTGCGTTGAAGTAGTTGTTGTCGTACGTAAATCTCAAAGGCAGACGTTTGATTATGAAAGAGGGCAGCTCGCGGCAGTCGCGTCCCCACTGCTTTTCGGTGTAGCCTTTTACGAGTTTTTCGTATATATCCCTGCCCACCGTCTTCAAGGCTTGCTCTTCGAGATTTTGCGGCTCGCCGATATGCAAATCCGCAATCTGAGAGGCGATTTTCGCCTGTGCTTCTTCCGCGGTTTTCACTCCCCACATCTGCTCGAAGGTGTTCATATTGAAGGGGAGATTGTACCTTTCGCCCTTATAGTCCGCGATTGGGCTGTTGATAAATCCGTTGAATTCGGCAAAGCGGTTTACGTACTCCCAGACCCTATCGCTGTTGGTGTGGAAAATGTGCGCGCCGTATTTATGTACGTCGATGCCTTCCTTTTTCTCGGTGTATACGTTGCCTGCGATATGCTGGCGTTTTTCGATAACCAGACACTTCCTGCCGCTGTCCGTAAGTTCCCGCGCGAATATCGCGCCCGTGAGCCCCGCGCCGACTATGAGATAATCGTAAAACATTTCAGACCGTCCGTAAGTTTCAACAAGTATTATTAAAATTATAACATTTAGGCGAAGATCTGTCAATTTGACCGTCTGACGTAAACTCTATCTTAACCATTCTTTATATTTGGTTTAGGGGCGCAA
Organism: uncultured Clostridia bacterium; assembly: GCA_947382865.1. GTDB lineage: Bacteria > Bacillota > Clostridia > Christensenellales > CAG-917 > CAG-475. The sequence goes on along the minus strand of CANDBF010000018.1, from coordinate 1,219 downwards.
AGTTGACGAACGCGTAAATAAATGTTAATATTGTATAAACGTATTGTTGTGTTTTGCCCCTGCGTATACTTCGGGGACGGCGAAATACAATAAGGTACAAAGGTCAGTACGCATGAGTATGAGCACAACTCGCAAAATAAAGACGAAAGCCAATGCGCTTCAATTCAAAAAATCGACGGTTATTCTCGGTTCTATGGTCGTAAAAAACGTCAAGAACCAATATCGCCGCTCGGTTTTGGGTATTATCTGGACGGTGGCGAATCCTCTGCTTAATATGCTGGTTATGTGGTTCGTCTTCTCCAAGATATTCGGCGCGAGAGCGGATACGGGGCTGTTTTATCCCGTTTACGTGCTTTCGGGCACAATAGTTTTCGGGCTTATGCGCACGGCTACGGCTAGCTCGCTTAATTGTATGGTCGACAATTATGACTTACTTACAAAGACGCGCGTTCCGTATTCGGTTTTCCCTATTTCGCAGAATTTATCCGCAGTAGTCAATTTCGGATTTTCGCTTATAGCGCTTATTCTTCTTATGCTCGCGTGCATAAACAAGCCCGACGTCAATTTCCATTGGACTATGCTTATGATTGTGGTGCCGTGGCTGCCCGCAATGCTGCTTTTTACGCTGGGAATGTCCTTCGCGCTTTGTTCGATTTACGTCAGATTCAGAGATATTTCCCATATATATACGGTTGTGCTGACTCTTTGGAACTACGTCACACCCGTTTTCTATTCTCTTGAAACGCTCAATCTGGGACCCGTCCCGATGAAAATAATGAAATTCAATCCGATGTACCACTACGTGCAGTACGTGCGCGAGCTGCTTATGGGCGTGGTACCGGGTCTTAAAAGACACCTTATCTGCTACGGCGTCGGACTTTTGATGTTTATAATAGGGTACGTCATTTTTAGGCTTTCCAGAAAGAAGTTTATTCTGTATATATGATGAAAAAAAACGATAAAGACAACAATGCGGCTGTGACGCCCGTCAATTTCTCCTACAAGGTCGGCGACAATATCGACGACGTTGACACTATGACCACGATAAACGGTTATGACGAGACGCTGTTCGACAGAGACGAAGATATCCTCATCGACGTGCATCATGTTGCGATGAAATACCGTATGCCTACCGAGAGGATTGACAACATAAAAGAGTATTTCATCAAGCTCCTGAAAGGCAAGCTCAGATATAAGACCTTCGAGGCGTTGAAGGGTA
>CANDBF010000017.1 GCA_947382865.1 uncultured Clostridia bacterium | reverse complement strand
AGCTGCTCGCAATAGAAAGGGCGAAAAAGCTGTTCGGAGCTAAATATGCCAACGTTCAGGCGCACAGCGGCTCGAACGCCAATTTTACGGCGTATTACAGCCTGCTGTCGGGCGGCGATACGATACTCGGAATGTCGCTGTCGGCGGGCGGACATCTTACGCACGGTGCGAAGGTGAGCATGAGCGGCAAGGTGTTCAATTCCGTTTCGTACGGCGTGGACGACAACGGCTACATAGATTACGACGATGTGCTGCGCATAGCCAAGGAATGCAGTCCCAAGCTGATTATCGCGGGCGCGAGCGCGTATCCGCGCGCGATAGATTTCAAACGCTTCCGCGAGATAGCGGACGAAGTCGGCGCGTATCTTATGGTTGATATGGCGCACATTGCGGGACTCGTGGCGGCAGGAGAGCATATGAGTCCGATGCCGTACGCGCATATAGTCACAACGACTACGCATAAGACGCTGAGGGGACCGCGCGGAGGACTTATCCTCACCAACGACGAGGAAATCGCAAAGAAGATTGACAAGACCACCTTCCCCGGCACGCAGGGCGGTCCGCTTATGCACATAATAGCCGCGAAGGCTATCGCGCTTAAAGAGGCTCTTACCCCCGAGTTTAACGAATATCAGCGTCAGGTCGTGCTCAATGCCAAGGCGCTTGCCAAGAAACTTATGGACAGGGGACTCAATCTTATCACGGGCGGCACGGACAATCATCTTATGCTCATAAATCTTGTGGGCACGGGAATAACGGGCAAACAGCTCGAAATTCTTCTCGACGAGGCGCATATTACTCTCAATAAAAATTCCATACCTAACGACCCCGAAAAGGCAACCGTCACGAGCGGAGTACGCATAGGCACCCCTGCGGTCACCACGAGAGGCATGAAAGAGGAGGAGATGGAGATTATCGGCGACTGCGTTGCCGACATAATCTACGGCAAGGAGCAGATGATTGAGAGCGTAAAGGCAAGGGCAATCGAGCTTTGCAAGCAGTTCCCCATTTACGCAAACGATATTCTTATGTAATAATCAGACGCGCTTGGCGATATAAAGCCTGTTGAGTGCGCTTATAAGAGCATAACCCGCAAACGCAATCGGTTCAAATTTATCCTTGACCGGTTGCGTTTTTATATTGCTTTCGGCTTTTGAACTTTCCGTGTTTTTATTGTTTTCGTTTTCCGCGGCTTTCGCATTGCTCTGCGGCGTATTCTGCCCGTTTACGTTCGCTGCCGAGGCTTGGTTTCTTGCGCCCATCATATTCATAAGCATAGGCAATAGAGAGGACATCATATCCGAGCCGCCCTCGGACGGCTTTGCCCCCGTCATCATTTCAAGCATAGACTGCATAGGATTTACGCTCTTTTTTTGCTCGCTTTTTTTCGGTTCGGAGCCGAATTCTACCTTTTGACCCAATCCGTTTTGCATAGCGAAGACGGACGCGGCGCTTTGACCCGCGCGGCTGTCGCTGTATTCACGCGAATCGCGGCTGTCGCTGTATTCGCGCGAATCGCGGCTTCTGTCCTCGGTCTGGGACGGTCTCATCGAGCCCATCATCTTCATTAGCGTAGATAGAGTGTTAATGTCAAAATTCATAATCCACCTGTCACGTCTATAATATGCCGACATATATTGAATGTGACGGAGGTAGGAATGAATTTTTGGGAAAGAGACAACTTTGACGTACATAACTCGGGCGCAAATAGCAAAAACGCGAATACGGAACAGGACTTAAAGCAAAAGTTCGAGGAGTATAGCTCCAAAAGCGAGGACCAGCTTATGAGCGAGCTCTCGTCTATGGCGGAGCGTATGAAAAAGGACGGTACTTTCGATAAAGCCGCTCTTGAAAATATGTATAACACAGCTTCGCCCTATCTCAACGAAATGCAAAGACAGAGAATGAGACAGCTCATAAATATGTTGGTCGGCTGATATGGACAAACTCGACAAGAGCATTATCGATATAATGCGCAAAAACGGAAAGTTTGACAGGCGGCTTGCGGGCGTACTTGGAACGCAGGAGGACGCGCACGCGCTCGTACGCGTAAGAAACCCGCTTCATCTGAGCTTGTTGGAAAGAAATTTCGACGTAACCTCGATTTATCCGTTTATAAGATCCGTCGGGATAAGATGCACTCTGCGCGACGCGATTAGGCTGGAACGTATGCAAGAGGTGGAATACGTTTCGGCGCAGGGCAGGGTTTTTACGCTCGACGCTCCGTCTTCGCATATAAGCGTCGAAGACGAATTGAAATCCGGCAACGCCTCGCTGTTCAAACTGCCTCTCGAATTGGACGGCAGCGGAGTGACGATGTGCGTAATGGATACGGGCGTTTCGCCGCACAGCGATTTGTCCATTCCGAGAGAGCGCATAGTTCATTTCGTGGATATGATAAACGAGGAAAATGAACCTTACGACGACAACGGACACGGCACGTTCGTCGCGGGCGTCGCTTGCGGCAACGGCACGCTTTCGGGCGGGAAAATCATAGGAGTCGCGCCCAGAGCAAATATCGTGGGCATTAAGGTCATCGGCAGCAGCGGGGAGAGCGGCGCGTTCAAAATACTTGACGGAATGCAATGGCTTTTCGACAATTTCAGACAGTACGGAATAAAGGTGGTTTGTATGAGCTTCGGAGCGGAGCCTTTAAGCTATGCCGACCCCTTGAAGCTCGGCGCGGATATGCTTGCAAGAAGCGGACTTATTGTAGTCGCGGCTTCGGGGAACAGCGGCGAAAACTCTCTGAAATCCCCAGCGATAAGCTCCGAGGTTATAGCGGTGGGCGCGGTCAACCGCGACGATTCCGTAGCACCGTTCACATCGAGAGGAGAGTATATGGGCGTGACGCGTCCCGACGTGTTCGCAGACGGCGTGGACGTCAAGGGACTTTGCGTCGGCGGAACGTATTCCACAATGTCCGGGACGTCGGTATCCGCACCTTACGTGGCGGGAGCGTGCTGTCTTTTGTGTCAGAAATATAAAAACCTGTCCCCCGCGCAGGCGAAAAACGCGATAATAAGCAACACGTCGTACGTAAACGGACACAGAGTTTTCAGATTGAACTGACAAATATGCAGAGGATGCGTTCCTGTGTTCAACCGTAGCTTGAAATCGCATATAGTCAAAGCCGCCCAATCGGCGGCTTTTAAGTTTTATCAAATGAGATTACCTGAAAGGAATTTATGCTTCGGCGTAAATTTTGCGGGCTATGCCTTCCATAACGTTTGAGAAATAGAGAATATCCTTTGCGGTTGTTTCCACGCCGAGGCTTATGCGTACGGCGCCTTGCTCCGTCGTGCCGAGTGCGTTATGTACGAGCGGAGCGCAATGAAGTCCGCTGCGCACGGCAATGCCGCTGTCGTTGAGCAATTCCGCTATATACGCGCTGTCCGCGTCTTTGAGATTGAAAGATATTACACCTGTGACTGTTTCGTCAGAATATAGGGTACAACCTATTGATTTGAGATTATAAAGTGCCGTTTTGGACAACTGATTATATTTTTTGCGAGTTGAATCGATATGCTCGAACGACCATTTTGCGCCCTGATGGAGCGCAGCTATTCCGCCTGCGAAAAGCGTTCCCGCTTCGTACGCGTCGGGGAGCTGCGGCGGTTGATATACGCTGGAAGAGAATGTCCCCGTGCCGCCGAACAGCAGAGGCTTTATTTCCGTTTTTGCGTCGGTTATCAAAAATCCCGTCCCCTGTGTGCCGTGCAGTCCCTTATGACCGGGACAGGCGAGCATATTTATCCCGAAGCCCGTAAAATCGGTGTCGATGATCGGCACGCTTTGCGCGCCGTCGACAATCAGTATCGCGCCGTTTTCTTTTGCGATTTTCCCGACCTCTTCAAGGTCTAGGGTCTCTCCCGTAACGTTGCACGCGCCGCCGACTACGATAATATCCTTGTCTTTTGCCGCTTCTTTCAATAGCTTCAAATTCGCTTTTTTGCCCTTGGTATCCAATACCGTAAGCGTTATAAGTCCGCGCCTCTCGCATTCGTACAGCGGGCGGAGGACGGAGTTGTGCTCGTTTGTTGTAGTGAGAACTTTCTCTCCCCCTTTTATCGCCCCGAATATCGCGAGATTGAGCGCTTCGGTGCAGTTTTTCGTGAATACGACCTCGCACCTGTCGTCCGCGCGCAGGGCTTGTCGTAGGTAGCGTCTGCAATTTTCTATTTTCAGACTTGCTTCGATAGCGTCGCGGTGTCCGCTACGACCGCTGTTTGCACAGCGGCGCAGATCCGCGTTTATACAGTCGATTACCGACTGCGGTTTGAATCTTGAGGTTGCGGCGTTGTCGAGGTACAGCATACGATCTCCCGTTTTTTATTCTCTGCCTACTTTATGCGAAAAAGCACGAAAAATGTGTGCGCACAATATATTAAATTATGGGCGGATACATATAATTGGAGGAAGCCATGAGAGAGTTTTTTATACCGTTCCGCTCGCGCTCGGAAGCAATATCGTTTTATGAAGCGTTGCTCAGCTACCGTATAGCAGGCAAACTTATCAATACGCCTTCGTCCGCGGGCGTGGGTTGCGGACTTTCGGTCAAGCTGTTTGCGAGGGATATGCCGCAGGCGAAAAAGGTGCTGGAAAGAGGAAGATTCCGTTCGGCGGTCGGTTTTTATTATTTTTCCGCAAACGGAACGGCGATAAGGATATAGCGCGCAATAGTAAGCGATATGACCGAGAGCGCGCCGCGTATCGCGGCGCGATAAATCGTTGTCTGAAATTGGGGTGATAATCGCGTGTGCGCACGCGCAAAATTCTTGCCAAAAACGTTTTGCTGTGCGATAATAATAATGCTTATGACTATGACGAAAGATAATCTTGAAATATACGGTTTGCTGGACGGAATGCACAAAAGCGCGGAGTGCGAGCTGAATTTCGGCTCTCCGTTCGAGCTGTTGGTGGCTGTCGTGCTATCTGCGCAGTGTACGGACAAAAGAGTGAATAAGGTCACGCAGGAGCTGTTCAAATATGCAAATACGCCCGAGCAGTTTGCGGCTATGCCGACGGAGGAGCTGGAAGGACGGATTTTCTCCTGCGGATTTTACCACAGCAAAGCAAAAGCTATAAAGGAGCTAAGCGAAAGCATTATAGCTGCGGGCGGAATGCCTAAAACGCGCGAGGAGCTTATGAAGCTGCGCGGGGTCGGGCGCAAGACGGCGAACGTAGTGTACTCAGTGGCGTACGGCGGCAACGCAATCGCCGTGGATACTCACGTATTCCGCGTCGCAAACAGATTGGGCGTGGCGGACTCAAAAACTCCCGAGGGAGTGGAAGGGCAGCTTATGCGGAATTTCGACGATGAGCTTTGGTCGCATTTGCACCATCTGCTTATTTTCCACGGCAGATACGTGTGTCATTCCCGCAAGCCAGATTGCGATAGGTGCGCGCTTACTGGGAAGTGCAAATACTTCAAAGAGAATATGTCGGGAAGCGAAAACCAAACGGTGAATTCGGATTATGAAAAATTTTGAGATAGTATCCAAAAGACGGCTTGCAAACAACGTAAGCGAATATGAAATCTACGCGCCCTACGTAGTTAAACACTGCCTTGCGGGGCAGTTTGTCATACTGCGCACCGACGCGGACGGCGAAAGGGTGCCGTTTACGATTTGCGACTATTCCCGCGAGCGCGGCACTGTGCGCATACTCGTTCAGGAGATAGGATATACGACCTTGAAGCTGTCGAAAATGGAAGTCGGCGAGGCTCTTGCGGATTTTGTCGGACCTCTTGGCAATCCTACGGATTTGACGGAGTTTAAGAGTATTTGCCTTGTCGGCGGCGGCATAGGCACCGCCGTCATATATCCGCAGGCGAAGCAGCTCCGCTCGGAGGGTAAGAGAGTTGACGCGGTCGTAGGCGCAAGAAATCAGAACCTGCTTATGTACGTTGAGGAGATGCGCGAGGCGTGCGACAATTTGTATCTTATCACCGACGACGGCTCAAACGGCAAAAAGGGATTTGTAACGGATATGCTCAAAGAGCTTGTCGCAAGCGGAAGACGCTACGACTGCGTGTTTGCAGTGGGGCCGCTTCCTATGATGAAGGCGGTTTGCGCGCTCACAAGGGAGCTTGGCATAAAAACCGTTGTGAGCATGAATTCTATGATGGTAGACGGTACGGGAATGTGCGGCTGTTGCAGACTTACCGTGTGCGGCAAGACCAAATACGCTTGTATAGACGGTCCGGAGTTCGACGGGCACGAGGTGGACTTCGACGAGGCTATTGCGCGTAGCCGTATTTACAGGGAGCAGGAGCAAAATCACGTTTGCTCGATAAGAGGCTGATATGACGGTAATTATCACACGGCACGCCATGCCTACGCAGTCGGCGGAAGACAGAATAAACAATTTTGAAGAGGTAGCTTTGGGATATACGCCGTCTCTTGCAGAGGAAGAGGCAGAGAGATGTCTAGGCTGCAAAAACGCGCCATGTATGCAGGGATGTCCCGTGGGAGTGCATATTCCCGACTTTATAGGAAAGATTAAAGAGGGGGATATGCGCGGAGCGGCGGAGATACTCACGCGTGATAACAATCTGCCCGCGATATGCGGCAGAGTCTGTCCGCAGGAGAATCAGTGCGAGAAATACTGCGTGCGCAAGGTCAAACTCGGCGGCTCGGTGGCTATCGGAAACCTTGAAAGATACACGGCGGACTGGGCGATGAAAAACGGCTTTAAGGCTAGAAATAACGATTTAAGCACGCAGTTTGCGGAGATGAGAGTCGCAATCGTCGGCTCGGGACCCGCTTCGCTGTCCTGCGCGGCGGACCTCGCAAGAGCGGGCGCGCGCGTAACCGTGTTTGAGGCGCTGCACAAGGCGGGCGGCGTGCTGGTGTACGGAATTCCCGAATTCAGACTGCCCAAGGCGCTCGTGCAAAAGGAGATTGACGGAGTGCTTGCGCTCGGCGTGAAAATAGTCACCGACGTGGTCGTCGGCAAAACGCTGTTTATTGACGAGCTGCTTGACGAGTACGATTGCGTGTTTATCGGCTCTGGGGCGGGACTTCCGTCCTTCCTCGGGATTAAAGGCGAAAACCTGAACGGAGTCTATTCCGCAAACGAGTATCTTACAAGGCTCAATCTTATGAAAGCGTACGAGGACGGCGCGATTACGCCCGTGCTTAGGGGCAGAAAGGTCGTCGTAGTGGGCGCGGGGAACGTAGCTATGGACAGCGCGCGCACCGCGCGCAGACTCGGAGCCGAGGTGCATCTCGTGTATCGCAGAAGCCGCGCGGAAATGCCCGCGCGAGCGGAGGAGATAGAGCACGCCGAGGAAGAGGGGATTGTTTTCGACCTATTGGTCAATCCCGTCGAGATTTTAGGAGACAACGGATATGTGTCGGGAATGCGCTGCGTGCGTATGAGCCTCGGCGAGCCCGACGCGAGCGGCAGGCGCAGACCTGTCGAGATAGAGGGAAGCGAGTTTGAGATAGACTGCGACGAGGTCATCGTTGCCCTCGGCACAAGTCCCAATCCTATCATAAAAAACAGTATGCCGAGGCTTGAAACCACTTCAAAGGGGACGATAGTCGCGGACGAATACGGTCGCACGAGCGTGGAAAGGCTGTATGCGGGCGGCGACGCGATTACGGGCGCGGCGACTGTCATACTCGCGATGGGCGCAGGCAAGAGAGCAGCGGAGGCTATGCTCAAAGACTATATAGAAAGGAATTGATAGGTGCTTTACATATGATGGACGCATTTTTGGATTACGTAAAGATTATCATAAAAGCGGGCGACGGCGGAAACGGAAAGGTATCCTTTCACCGAGAAAAATACGTTCCCAACGGCGGACCCGACGGCGGAGACGGCGGTAACGGCGGCGATATAGTATTCGTCGCGGATAAGAACATGAATACGCTGATAGATTTCAGATTTCAGAAATTCTATCGCGCGGAAAACGGCAGGGACGGCGAGGCTAAAAACTGTACGGGAAAATCCGCCGAGCCGCTTGTCATAAAGGTCCCGACGGGCACAGTCGTAAGAGATACCGAAAGCGGAAAGGTCGTATGCGATTTGTTTGACGACGGAGAGACCTTCGTCGCGCTTAAAGGCGGCAGGGGCGGCAAGGGAAACAACAGGTTTGCGCACGCAAAGAGGCAGGCGCCGTCATTTTCGCAGCTGGGCGAAAAGACGGAAGAACACCGCGTTACGTTGGAGCTTAAAACCATTGCCGACGTAGGACTTGTGGGATTCCCAAACGTAGGAAAGTCTACGCTTTTGAGCGTGCTTACCTCCGCCAAGCCAAAAATCGCGAATTATCATTTTACCACTCTCAGTCCCAATCTCGGAGTAGTGCAGATGTACGACGACAGCTTTGTCATCGCGGATATTCCGGGGCTTATCGAGGGCGCGAGCGAGGGCGCGGGCTTGGGACATTACTTCCTGCGCCATATAGAGAGAGTCAGGGTAATTGTTCATCTTGTGGATATAAGCGGAAGCGAGGGCAGAGATCCCGCCTCCGATTTTGAGAAGATAAACGGAGAGCTTGCGGCATACAGCGATAAACTTGCGGAAATTCCGCAGATAGTCGTTGCGAGCAAAGCCGACCTTATGACGGACCGCGAAGCCGTAGAGAAATTTGAAAAAGCGACGGGAAGAAGGGTTTACGTCATATCCTCGCTCACGCGCGACGGAATCGACGGGTTGCTTAAAGCGATAAAGGAAAAGGTGGACGAGCTACCGCCTCCCGCGCGCATAGAAAGGGACGAGGATTTCGAGCTGGAAGAAAGGGCGGATCAGAAGTTTACTATTTCCCGCTTGCCCGACGGGTCTTTCCTAGTGGACGGCGGACTTGTGGATTTCCTTATACAAAACGTAACGATTTCGTCCGACGACAGCTTCGCTTTTTTCCAAAAGGTGCTTAAAGACAGAGGCGTCATATCCGAACTAAAAAAGCGCGGAATGAAAGAGGGCGACGTCGTTGTAATCGGAGATATCGAATTCGAGTGGATAGACTGACGGCTCAGACGTTTTCTATCTCGTCTATGGATATTTGCGCGGACGTTTGAGATATTGCGTTTTCAAGCTCGTCGGTCAGCTTGACTGAAAACAGCGTTCCGTTGCCGAGCGGCGTAAGCGTAAGTATGGCGAAGACGAGCGATATGCTTCCCAGTACGATATAATAAATTCTAAGCGGCGTTAAAAAGGATACGAGTATAAGTATCGCGCCCGAAAACGCATAGGATTTGAAATTTGAGCGGCTGAACATCGCGTCGATGAACGACCTTATCGAAAACTTGCTTTTTACGGGCTTCAGGTCGGGCAGGGCGTTGTGCTTTAAGAGGAATTTATATATGGTTTTGACTTTGATCAAAGTAATGTTTACGTTTTGAAGCTGTACGATAGAATATGCGCGCCTGTCAATGCCCTTGGCGATTACGTAGACGCGCTTGTCCTTGTGCTTTTGCGCAAGCGAGCAAATCGCTCCCATATCTCCAAGCGAAAGCATAGAGAATTTTACAGCGGTGACGATAAGGCAGTTTTTCAGAACAAGAAAATTTGAGCCGCTTTCAGTCACGCCGTTTTTCAACGTCGATTTAAGAAGGTTTACGACATATTCGTTTCCCTTTATGGCAAATTCCAGCTCGAGTCGGTCGTATGTATACGGTCGGTGGCGTTTTGACATAAGATAACGGATTGTAACTATGACGGCAACGGTGAAAGCGATGGAAAATATAAGAGATACTATCCAGCTCTTGAACAGCAGCGTAGACCACACGAATGTGAGCAGAAGAAGCACGATTGTAAGCGAAATATAATCCAGAGTCCTAGCCATATTTCTATTGTTGCCAGCATAAGGATTTGCAAAACATAATTTGAATATCAACTTGAAAATACAAAGCGAAAACTGTATAATAAAGCTATGTCAAGGACTTTGGTTTTCGGAGGCGCGTTTGACCCGCCTCACTGCGAGCACGTGGCGATATGCAAAGCCGCTATGAAAGAGCTCGGCGCTGATAGGCTCGTGCTTGTGCCTACCTGCAATCCTCCGCATAAGGACGGCGGTTTTTTGAGCTATGACGACAGGCGTTCGCTTGCGGGCATTGCCTTTGCGGAGTTCGATTGCGTAATCGACGATATAGAGAGGGAAAGAGGCGGCGACAACTGCTCCTACAAGGTGCTTCCCATACTCAAAGAAAAGTACGGCGACATAGTTTATCTTATCGGCGGCGACAGCGTCGCTCATTTCGACAGCTGGAAAAAACCTGAGGAAGTAGCGCGTATCTGCCCGATAGCGGTTGCGGCGAGAGAGGGCTATTCGGGCGTCGCGGACGGGATAAAGAGTATAGAAAGCAAATACGGCGGAGATTTTACGCTTATAAAGTATGCGGGCAGGGATATATCCTCCTCGCTGCTCAAAGCGCGGCTGCTGCTTAAAGAGGAGGTATCCGAGCTGCCTAGCGGCGTTATGCGCGAAATAAGAGAAAAGCATCTTTTTGAAGATTTCATGCCGTGGATTGGGAAACTGAAAGATTATCAGTCCGCAGAGCTGTTCGAGCATAGCAAAGCTGTCGTCAAAAGAGCGGTACAGCTCAATTCCAAGCATAATCTGCGGCAGGACTTTGAGAGCGTATTCACCGCGGCGCTACTGCACGACAATGCAAAACAACGCCCCTCGCTCGACGGCTTAGACGTCCCCGAAGACAGTATAGGCACGCCCGTGCTTCATCAGTTTCTTGGCGCGGAAAAGGCGAAACGCGATTTCGGCGTAACCGACGTGAGTATTTTGGATGCGATTCGTTATCATACGACGGCTAAGGCGGATATGAGCACGCTGGAAAAGCTGATTTATACGGCGGACAGCGTTTCGGACGACAGGACGTACGAGCCTATTCCGCGTTTGCGCGAAATCGCGATAAACGATTTCGAAGAGGGGTTTTTGGCTGTGCTTGCCTATACCTACGATAAGCTGGAATCAAAGGGCGGCAGAATATATCCGCTGACACGCGACGCGTACGAATTTTATATAAATAAAGTAAGAGAGTAATTTGCCTTTTTAGGCATACTAAATACATAAGCATAAAACGGAGGGGATTATGGAATCTTCTGAAATGAAAGACATAATTTGTCGCGAGCTTGACGAGCATAAGGCTTTCGATATCACGGTGCTCGACGTAGAGCATCTGACGGTTATGACGGATTACTTCGTCATATGCACGGCAAAGAGCAATAAGCAGGTCAAGGCGCTTGTCGAGTTTGTCGAAGAAAAGTTGGAGGAGTACGATATAAGACCCACTCACACCGACGGAATGACGGAAGGGAAATGGGCGGTGCTCGATTACGGCGGAGTCATAGTCCACATCTTCAATGACGAGACACGTATGTTCTACTGCCTTGAAAAGCTGTGGTCGGACGGCGAAAATATGAAAAAATACGAAGAGGAGAAGAATTGAAAATTCTTTTCCAATCGTACTGTCGGCTCAAAAATTAAACGGTATAATTTGATTTTACAAAAAAGTATTATCAAATTATGCCGTTTTTGAAATAGTTTCTATATTATTCCGCGGAAGTAGCGATTTTATAAAGGCGTTCCCTTTGCTCGTCTGTCATATCTTCGCGTATATTTCTGTACACTCCTACGTCAAACGTGACGGTCAAGCTCTTCGCGTTTGTCTCTACGGTTATATCGTCGAAAATTTCTTCCTTTGCTTTATCCCGTTCGCTTTTGAGATAAAAGGGCGTCGTAATCACTGCTACGACGATTTCTCCCTGCCACTCGAACGCTCTCGCCCCGATTACGGCGGGGTGGGACAGGGCGACCGATATAACGTGGTCTACGGACGGCTGCATAAAATCCTTGTCTATTTCCTCGTCGCAGCTTACGTTCGGATTTGTTTCACACGCCGCATAGGCGTATATGTTTTGAGTATATAATTGAGCGTACATATTCCTAGTATCCGCTTAAATTGAATTTTCACACAAATTTCGCAAAATAATTGACAAGTCCGTTGCTCGGGAATAATATATAGTTGCTTCGGGGCGAGGTGCAAATCCTCACCGGCGGTCAAAGTCCGCGAGTCTTATAGGCTGATTGGGTGAAATTCCCAAACCGACGGTATAGTCCGGATGAGAGAAGCGGACGGATATGTATTCGGCTATGCGCCGAGTATAAATTTATTTGTAGCGTTCGTCCACGTATGCCTCGGGGTGCCGAGGTTTTTTCATGGAAATCGATTTCAAAAACACTTTGAAAAAGTTCGCCAACCCCAAGTTTTCTGCGGCGTATGTCGCAAAACTTGCCATTTTGACGGCTATTGCGTTTTTGCTTTACGCATTCGTCAAATTCAGTCTGCCGTTTATGTTCCCGTCCTTCCTCGATATGCAGATATCCGAGCTTCCCGCCTTGCTCGCGGGCTTTTCGATGGGACCTGTCAGCGGCTGTCTTGTCATAGTTTTCAAATGTCTGCTCAAATTCCCGATGTCGGGCACCTCGTACGTGGGGGAAATCACGGATATTCTTATGGGAATCTCGCTTGTGCTTCCCGCCTCGATTATTTACCATATAAAAAAGGACAGGAAGCACGCGTTTATCGGTCTTGCGGTCGGCACGGCGGTTTTCGTCGCTATGGGACTTGTGATAAACAGGTTTATATCCATTCCTTTTTACGCGAAGATGTTCGGCTTCGATACGATAGTGCGTATGCTTTCCGCATTGTACAAAAATATCACCGCGGATAATTTCTATACCTATTATTTACTGCTCGGAGTGTTGCCTTTTAACGTGCTCAGATGTATAATCGTATCGTTGATTACGTTCCTGCTGTATAAGCGGCTGAGCGTACTTCTGCATTGGGAGGGCAAGAGCTTGCACGGTCCGAAGATATACGGAGAGCATAAAATAGCCGATATAGATGGGACGTATGCGCTCGCGGCTAAAATCGCCGATATCTTGGATGGCGGAGAGATTATTCTTCTCGATGGAGAGCTGGGCGCGGGTAAAACCACCTTTACCAAGGGGCTTGCAAAAGCCCTCGGAGTAACGGAAGAGGTGACAAGCCCTACTTTTACGATACTCAACGTCTATGAAAGCGGACGTCTTAGACTCAATCATCTGGATATGTACAGAGTCGAGAGCGCGGACGAGCTTGCGGAGCTTGGCATCGAGGATTGTATGGACGACGAAAGCGTGACCGTCGTCGAATGGAATAAATTTGAAAATTTAGACGGGAAAATACTTCGCGTTTCTATAACCGCCGACGGAGAAAGCAGGATTTTCAACGTAAGCGAATGGAAAGTCTCCTGCGTCGACGAAAAGGAAGCTATCGCGACCGCCGCGGCGTCCGATGAAGAGAGCGAATGCGAAGATAATAATGCGGAAAAAATCGTCCCGACCGAAACGGAAGAGACGGGTTCTGAGGAAACCGTAATGCAAGAGGAGAAAGTCTCGGAATTATGAATATTCTTGCAATCGATACCACAAATACGCGTCTTACAGTCGCGCTTCTGACGGAGCGCGGCTGTTTTTCGGAGGAAACGGAGGTGGGTAAGTCGGGACATTCCGCCTTGCTTATGCCCGCGGTGGACAGAGTGCTTAAAGAGGGCGACGTCGATGTTTCCGAGTTAAACGCTGTCGCGGCGGTCGTGGGACCCGGGTCGTTTACGGGCATACGCATAGGGGTTGCGGCTATGACGGCTCTCGCGTTTGCTACGGGCGCGCGAAGAATTGCGGTCACTTCTTTCGAGCTGATTGCATACAATAGGCGCAGTGTGACGGCAGCGGTGGACGCAGGACACGGAAACGTGTATGCCGCAGAATGCGAAAACGGAAGGGTTGCGTCCGCGCGCTTTATTTCTGCGGAAGAGAATGTCGTAGACCTGAAAGACGCGGAATATAAACCGATTTGTCCGTATAGCGAGGCTCTTGCGGGAGTCGTAAAAGCAAAAGCGGAATGCGGAGAGTATTGCGACGTGCTTATGCCGTTTTATATGCGCAAATCGCAGGCGGAGAGGGAAAAGGATGAGATTTGATTGCCTCAAAGCCGAGTATCTCCCCGAAATCGCGCAGATTGAAAGGGAATCGTTTGCGACTCCGTGGACGGAAGCGATGTACGCCCCCGACGTGGAGGATGAAAACGCGATATACGCCGTCGGAATCGACGACGGTGGAGAGGTGATATGCTACGGCGGCTTTCATAAGGTGCTGGACGAGGCGCATATCACAAATATAGCGGTGAGAGAGCGCGACAGAGGCAGGGGTTACGGCGCGGCGCTGATGTCAAAGCTCATCGAGCTTGCAAAACAGTCGAATATCGCACGAATGACTCTCGAAGTCCGCGACGGCAACGAGCGCGCGGTGGGATTGTATAAGTCGTTCGGCTTCTCGGTTGAAGGCATACGCAAGAGGTATTATGAAAACAGATTTGACGCTCTTGTTATGTGGCTGACGATCGAGGAGGGATAATATATCGTCTAAAATCAAAAATAACGGATTAGAATCCGCTTTTTTGAATATAAACGGTCATAAAATACACTATATAAACTTCGGTAGCGGAGAGGATGTCGTATTGCTTCACGGGTGGGGCGCGAGCGTCTCCGCTTTTTTGTTTGTCGCAAAAAGTCTGAGCGCCTATTACAGAGTGACCGCGCTCGATTTTGCGGGCTTCGGTGAGAGCGAGGAGCCGAAATCGCCCTACGGCGTGCCCGAATATGCCGACGACGTGCTTAAACTTGCGGAACATCTCGGCATAAAAAAGGCGGTATTTGTCGGACATTCGTTCGGAGGCAGAGTTTGCCTTGAAATAGCGGCGAAGCGCCACTTTCTTGTGCGTAAGCTCGTCCTTGTGGACAGCGCGGGATTAAAGCCCAGACGCGGAATTAAATATCATTTCAGGGTAGCGGCGCATAAAATGCTCAGAAAGCTGGGCTTCAAGGGGCTTGGCGGGTCTTCGGACTATAAAAATCTGCCGCCGACGATGCGCGAGACGTTTAAGCTGGTCGTCAATTACGACCAGACCTATCTTCTGAAAGATATAGGCTGTCCGACGGCGATTTTTTGGGGAGACAGGGATGAGGAAACGCCTATGTATATGGCGCGGAAATTCGAGAAGGAGATTGCCGACAGCAAGCTGTTTATGCTTGACGGCGGTCATTTTTCATACGCGGACGACCCGCGCAAGTTCCTGTTGATATTGCGCGCCTTCATCGGCTGACGGTACGAAAGACCATTTGAATATGTGGAGCGGACTATGGTTTTGTTGCGTGGAGATTGGTTTTATATACTGTTGCTGTTTGTGGACGCGTTTTTTATGACGCGCCCCTATCTGTATGCGATACAGCAGGATAATTACCGTATACGCGAAATATTCAAAAACAGGCGGCTCAGATTTGTATACATAATCGATATTTGCGCGGTTGCGCTGTTTGTAGGCATCTGGTGCGTCTTCTATTTTTTGCAGACCAGAGCGTTCTGGGGATTTATTACGGTGCTGTTCTTCTTTATTGCGGAGTTTGCGATGTACTTTATGGAAGATTTGCCCACTCGCAAAAAACCGCTCAAATATACCAAAAGAGCAGTTCGGTGTCTAATTGCGATGTCCGTAATATCCACCGTAACGGCGACTTTGGCTTTCGCAGTCGGAAACGCGCATATCAAGGAGACTTATATGCGCTATCTGGTGCTGTTCGGATTTCCTCTGGTGTATCCGCTCATATTTATAGTGTTCGGCTCCGTTATCAACGTTTTTGAGAGACTCAATAATCTAAGATACGCGCGGAGAGCCTCGAAGAAACTGTCTCGCAGCGACGGACTTATAAAAATTGCGATTACGGGAAGCTACGGAAAGACTTCCGTTAAAAATTTCCTTTATGAAATGCTATCCGAGAAATACAACGTGCTCGTAACTCCCGCAAGCTACAACACGCCTATGGGCATTTCCAAAACCGTAAACAGCCTTGACGGAACGCACGACGTTTTTATAGCCGAATTCGGCGCCCGCCGCGTCGGCGACATCAGGGAGCTTATGAAATTGGTCAAGCCCGAGTATACGATACTGACGGGGATAAACTCGCAGCATCTGGAAACATTCCGTACACAGGAGAATATAAACCGTGAAAAATGCAGAATTCTCGATGTAGGAGAGGACGGATTTTGTATTGCAAACGTCAGCGCGACGGAGCAGGTAGAAAACGCCGTTAAGAATAAAAAACGTCCGCCGAACGTAGTTTTTGCGGGAATAGACGGAGTCTGCGATTTTTCCGCTAGGAATATATATACGTCGGAGGAGGGCACGCGCTTCGATCTGATAATCGATAAGCGGGAGTATACCGTAAGCACGTCGCTTATAGGCTTTCACAACGTGGACGACATTGTTCTTGCCGCGGCTATGGCGTATAAGCTGGGCGTGGAAATACCGTTTATATTGGACGCAGTGGAGAGGCTGGAGCCCGTGCCGCACAGAATGCAGCTTATTCGCGGGAACGGAATCAAAATTATTGACGACAGCTTCAATTCAAACCCCGACGGCGCAAAGGCGGCGCTGGATACGCTTATGCTGTTCGACGGCAGAAGAGTTGTGCTTACACCCGGGATGGTGGAGCTCGGCGCGAGGGAGAGCGAGGAAAATTATAAGCTCGGCGTGAACCTTGCAAAATCCGCGGATTTGGTTATGCTCGTAGGTATGAAACGCACTGACCCAATCCGCCGCGGACTTCTCGAAAGCGGATACGGAGGAGAGATACATATATATAATTCTCTTGCCGACGCGGAGGACGATTTTGCAAACAGATTGCACGTAGGGGATGTTTTGCTTATTCTCAACGACCTTCCCGACATATACGACGAAAAATCATAACGGTATATTATCTTATGACAAGTTTTACAATTTAGACGAATTTTGAGAAAAGTATTATTGAAATACAGTAATTTTATAATACTTTTCCAAATTATATAGACGTTGTATCCACGCACATATTTGTTGTTGCGAGCATAAAAGTGTAAGGTGAGGTGAGTTATGCGTAAAAAGGTCGCTTTGTTTTTCGGAGGCAGGTCGCTAGAAAGCGATATCTCGGTTATAACCGCAATGCAGGTGCTGTCGAATGTGGATAAATCCGAGTTCAAAATAGAGCCCGTGTATATGCGCGACGGCGAGTTTTACGTCAAGGGCGTGGATAAGCTGGACGCGTTCACTTCCTTCAATCCTCTCGATCACAGCAAGGCGATTTTGCATAAGGGCGAGTTATACATAATCAAAAAGAACGCTTTCGTGAAATTTTTCAAGCCGGAGGTCGCTCTCGTATGCTGTCATGGCGGAGAGGGTGAAAACGGAACCCTTCAAGCCATTTTGGAGTATAACGGAATTCCTCACACCAGTCCGTCTATGATTTCTTCGGCATGCGGAATGGATAAGGCGCTGTCAAAGCAGCTTTTTGACGGGATGCTGCTCAACACCTTGCCGCACGAGGTGGTCTACCGCGACGAGTTTGAAAAGGATAAGGAGCGCTGCCTGCAAAGGATTGAAAGCATACTGAGCTATCCTCTTATCGTCAAGCCCGCCTGTCAGGGCAGCAGTATCGGTATCGGCGTGGCCGATAATCGTGAAAGTCTGGAATTCGCGCTCGATGTCGCATGCAAATTCGACAGCAAAATTATCGTAGAACACAAACTTACGGATTTCGTGGAGGTC
This sequence comes from uncultured Clostridia bacterium, assembly GCA_947382865.1. Lineage (GTDB taxonomy): Bacteria > Bacillota > Clostridia > Christensenellales > CAG-917 > CAG-475. Next base: position 16,758 of record CANDBF010000017.1, on the reverse strand, counting down.
AACTGCGCCGCTTTCAGGGACGGAGATGAGATAGTCGTTTCCGATACGGAACAGCCGCTTACGCTCAACGATTTTCTTACCTTTGACGATAAGTATACGTCGGGCGGCAAAATGAGCGGCGGAGGGCATATCATTCCTGCCGAAATCGGATCTTTGGAGCTTATCGTGAAAGCCAATACCGAACGGATATATAAAGAATTGAATCTGAACGGCGTGGTGCGTATGGATTATCTTGTTGATAAGGAGCGCAATAAGGTTTATATAAACGAAATAAATACGGTCCCCGGTTCGATGGCGTTTTATCTGTTCGAAAGACAGGGCATAAACTTTGAAACGCTTATAACCAAACTTATTCTGAATGCCGCAAGCTATAAGGAGGCGCACGGAGCGTTGACGGTGTATAAAACTGACGTGCTGTCAAAATTCAAGGGCAGCGCAAAGACTTCGGGTATAAAGGTATGAGAAAAGCGCCGCAGTCGCGGCGCTTTCGGCTTTATTAATAAAATCTCAATAGTCAAGAGGATTGTAGTTATCTACAATTATATCGTATTCGGATACTTCTATAACGTCTTTGTATTTTTCGGGAATAGTGATGATTATCTGTTTTTCTACGCGATAGTCGTTGAATACGAAGAACAGCAGTCTGTCAAGCGCAGTATCGCGCTCGGGCGCCTTTCCTATCTTGATTGTGACTATACCGTCCTTTGAGGGAAACACTCTGAAATCGTCGTCGAATTTTTTGCAGCCGCTGATTTTGATTTTCGGAGTATAGGCGTCCTCTTTGGTGTAGACTACAACGATTTGCTTGTCGCGGTGCTGATTTGCAACGGCGGAGGCGTCGATAACGATTTTGCGGATGGGCTGTTTCCCGTTTGAGGTGTCGTCGATTTCGTATTCGAGCGGTTCGTCCTTGATATCCGCATAATAGCCCTTGCTTTCTTTATATTCACCTATGGCGTCCACCCAGTTAGAGCGGTTTATGCAACCGAGCGCCGCGGATATAATGGAGAATACGGACCCCAGTGCAAGCAGAGCCAACGCGATATTGGGGACGGTAAGCAATCTTTTTACAAATGGCTTTTCGTCGGAGGAATCCGATGTGACTACTTTCTTTGTTTTGTCGCTTTCCTCGACCAATTTCCTGCCCGTTTTTTTAACGTAAAACGCATAGTACTTTTTGTAAGCTACGACGAGCCCCAGTCCCGCGCCCGCAAGTATGAAAGCCGCGCCCGCCACAATCAGAAATATCATTGCGGATTTGAACGCCGCTACGCTTACGAATGCATAAAAGAGCAGCAGCAAGCCTCCTGCGAAAAATGCCGTCATCAGTATAATCAGGAGAACGAACGGGACGTATATGAGCGCGCTTTTGGCGGCGCTTTGCTTCTGCGAGTCCAACTTATGCATATTCGATATTATACCGCTATAAAGTTATAAAGTCAACGAAAAGCATTTTTGAGGATTACGTTCTAAATGCGCAAGCGGCGAATAAAATTTGAACAATAGACGATATTCGACAAAGCGCGACATAATCTTATCAAAATCGTATGCATTTCGAATATATAATCGAGGTGAAGTTGTGTTTATAACAATCGGAAGGAAGAATCTGGTCACTGTTTTGGCGGTAGCTATCGCGGGCATAATCCTCGCCTGCGCGCTGGGAGTGAGTTCGACGGCGAGCGTATTTTTCGGAAAGAGCTCGCGCAAGATTCCCGTCTACGGAGTGGATACGGGAAGCGAGGAAAAGGTCATAGCGCTCACATTCGACGCTGCTTGGGGAGCGGATAAAACGCAGGGCATAATCGATATTATGAACAAATACGAGGCGAAGGGTACCTTCTTTCTTGTAGGATTTTGGATCGATAAGTTCGAGGAGGAGACCAAAGCCATTGCAAAGGCGGGCTTCGATATAGGAAATCACTCGCGCAATCATCTGAATATGCCAAAGCTCAACGACAGCGAAATCCGTGCCGAAATCGAGTACGTCAACGACAGGGTACGCGAGCTTACGGGAATCAGCCCCAAGTATTTCAGAGCCCCGTTCGGCGATTACAGCGACAGGCTTATGACTGCTCTTGAGGAAACGGATATGGTCGGAGTGCAGTGGTCGATAGACAGTCTTGACTGGAAGGGTCTCGGCGCGAAGGAAATATACGACAGAGTTGTGCCAAAGGCGAAGAGCGGAGATATAGTTCTGTTCCACAACAACAGCGACCACGTGCTCGACGCGCTGCCTCTGGTGCTTGCGGCGCTTAAAGACGCGGGATTCAGATTCGTAAAACTCAGCGAGCTGGTAGCAACGGGCGGGTATACCGTGGACAACAACGGGATACAGCACATATCGGGATAAGAAAAAATACAAAACGGCGGTCTTTTGACCTAAGATTTGCGGAGGATATATGAGCTTTGAACAAATGCAAAACAACAAAGTATGCCTGACTGGCAGAATATCAAGCGAGCCCGAATTCTCTCACGAGATAATGGGCGAGGGCTTTTACGACCTGACAATAGCGGTGAAGAGATTATCCGGTCAGGAGGATCTGATTCCCCTCACCGTATCGGAGCGGCTGATGGAGGATGACAGCTTCAAAATAGGCAATCTAATCGGAGTAATCGGACAGTTCAGAAGCTACAATAAGTTGGTCGACAATAAGAGTAAGCTGGTGTTGCGCGTATTTGTGCGCGAGATTGCGGCGCCCGACGAAGACGAGCCGAACACAATAGAAATCGACGGATTCGTCTGCAAGACGCCCGTATACAGAACGACTCCCTTTAAGCGCGAGATTTCGGATATGCTGATTGCCGTCAACCGCGCCTACAACAAGTCGGATTATATTCCCGCTATCGCATGGGGAAGAAACGCAAGGTATGCGGGTACATTCGAGGTGGGGGACAGAGTGCACATTGTGGGAAGAATTCAGTCCCGAGTCTATCAAAAGCAGTTGGAGGACGGCGTAATAGAAGAGCGCACGGCTTACGAGGTTTCCGTTTCCAAGCTGGATTTGCCTGACTGACGGAAGGATAATTTTAGACGATATTGTTTTAAGAGCGGCGTTCGTCGCTCTTTTTTTTGCGCTTTACGGCATTCGCTGCAATCATCGGGAATTTGCTACGAAGAAAAGAGCTTCGCTAAGGCACATATTTTGCCCTATACTATTTACAATTTGACAATATCGGTGTACAATTAAATATCTTTATAGACGTAATAGGGGAAAAAATATGAATATTAAAGATTTTACGCTTAAAATTACATATATTTGCGACGGCAAGCCGCGTATGGAAACGGTAGACGGAGATAGCGTATTGGAATATAAAAACGACCTGTTTTCGCTCTCGGGAGAGGTATTAGAGGATAGATTGAAACTTTCGCTCTTCGCTCAAAAGCCCGTCGAGCTGAAAATGGCGGAATTGATTTACGACAGGTATTTCGAGAACAACGACAGGTTTTACGCCAACGGCTTTCAGTCTTGGACGACCTCGCGCGAGTACAAGCGCGGAGACGAACAGAGAGGTTTGCATCCGCTTGCAAAGCTGCCTGTTGCAAAAGCGTATGCCACTGCGTCGGGAGATTACGACTTCGCTCAGTACGGCAAGGATTTGTTCCATTCCGTCACATACTGTTATCTTCGCAACGGCGAGAAAGTTGAGCTTTTCGGCTCGCTGAACGAAAGGACGGGATATACGCTCTTTTACGCCGATATGAAAGAAAACGTTTTCGCCGTCGTAAAGGAGCTGGAAGGCGCGCTTGCGGAGGGAGAATACGAGCTGTTCGACCTTATGAGAGCGCAGGGCGGATACGACGAGGTATTCGACGCGTATTTCGCGGCGTATCCGCGTAAGCATACGGGAAGAGTGGGACATTTTGCGGGATACACCTCTTGGTACAACTATTATCAGAATATCAACGAAGCGGTTATACTCCGCGATTTGAGAGGCTTGAAAAGAGCGGGAGACTCCGCAAATATTTTCCAGATCGACGACGGCTTCGAGACTATGGTCGGAGACTGGGACATCGACGTGAACAAGTTCCCGAGCGGGCTTGCGCCAATAGTTGAGAAAATACACGGGCAGGGATTAAAGGCGGGGCTTTGGCTTGCTCCCTTCGCGGCGCAGTTCAAGGCTAAAATCGTCAAGGAGCACCCCGACTGGTTTATCCGCGGAAAGAACGGCAAAATGCTTATAAGCGGAATGGCGTGGGGCGGCTTCTATGCGTTGGACTATCTCAAAGAAGAGGTCAGAGCGTATATAAAAGCGCTGTTCGACAGAGTTTTCAACGAATGGGGCTTCGATATGGTCAAGCTGGATTTCCTTTACAGCGCGGCGATACTGCCACGCGCGGGCAAGTCTCGCGGCACGCTTATGTGCGAGGCAATGGACTTTTTGCGCGAGTGCTGCGGGGACAAAATAATACTCGGCTGCGGAGTTCCGCTCGGTCCCGCGTTCGGCGTTGTGGACGCCTGCCGCATAGGCTGCGACGCGGAAAACAGCTTCAAGGATAAGTATTACGTGAAGATAACCAATCAGGAGGTCATCTCCACCAGAAACGCGATGAACAACGCCATATTCCGCCGTCATCTGAACGGCAGGATATTCGCAAACGATCCCGACGTGTTTTTCCTGCGCAACGGAGGAGTAAAGACGGCGAAGTATAACGACACGCAGAAGCGTCTGCTTGCAAAAATCAATCATATTTTCGGTTCGGTGCTGTTTGTGAGCGACGATATAGGCGATTACGACGACAATCAGCTTGCGATTCTGCTTGAAAGCTACAAGCCGTTCGGCGGAAAGGTTACGAAGGCGGAATACATAAGCCTCGATAAAATTTCGATATCCTACGTAGAGGACGGCAAGGCTTATAAGCTGGTTTTCGATACTTATACCGGGGAGTATAACGTCAGATAAGATGATACTTTACGACAATCTCGAAAGACTGCGCGAGGACGTCAAAGCGTGCGGGCGCGATATTACGCTTGTTGCGGCTTGCAAGACCCGGACCCGTGAGACGGTTGCGGAGTTTATGAATTCCGCGCCCGATTTCGTGCTCGGGGAAAACAGGGTGCAGGAGCTTATCGAAAAGTACGACGAGCAGTACAGATGGCATTTTATCGGACGTTTGCAGACGAACAAGGTCAAGTATATAATCGACAAGGTTGAGCTTATACATTCGCTTGACAGAACGGAGCTTGCAGCCGAGATAGAGAAACAGGCGGCAAAGCGCGGGAAGGTGCAGGACTGTCTTGTCGAAGTCAATATGGGAGCGGAGGAGTCCAAGGGCGGCATAGAGCCCGACAGAGTAAACGGCTTTATCGAAAGTCTCAAAGGCTATGCGCATATCAAAGTGCTCGGGATAATGTCCGTTTTGCCCAAATCCGACGACGAAGAGCTGTTGCATAGGCTGTACGACGGATTATATGAGGTGTACGAGCGCGCAAAAATCTTAAACGGCGCAAACGTCGATATAAAATACCTTTCGGCGGGGATGTCGGGAGATTACAAAATCGCGCTCGGACACGGAGCTAATATGCTGAGGCTCGGAAGCCTGCTGTTCGGGCAGAGACAATGAAGATAAATAACAAAATCGCATATAGGTGAGTTATGGACGAGAGAAATTACAGAATGCAATCGGATTCGGAAGTCAGAGGAGACGGCGGTCGTATAGGCAGACTTTTCGGCAGAAATCCGCAGGACGCGGGACGCGTAGGGCGCGCCGAGGAGCCTAGACCTGCGGGAGCGTACGGCTCCTATGCGGGTGGCGCAAGCGCGTATACGGGCGGCAGCGGAGTCGTCATCAATTCGCCCAAAACCTACGAGGACGTTCAGCTTCTGATAGACCATCTCAAGTTGCGCGAGCAGGTCATTGTGGACTTTTCCACCGTAAATCAGGCTTCCGTTTACAGAATTCTGGATTTTATGAGCGGAGCGGTTTACGCACTGGGCGGCAGTATACAGCGCATAACAAAGAATATATTTCTCTTTGCGCCCGCGGGCGTTACGATTACAATTCCGCCGCAGTTCAGCAGGAGATAGGTTCAAGATATGGGAAAATTCGGCTTGAAAATTACCAAACAGGACGTCAAGGACATTCTGAAAAAACGCTGGTGGGTGATGCTCATAGAGCTTGCCGTTATCGGCGTTATTCTGCTTATCGACCTGCTTACAAAAAACCACATAGAAAAGACGATGTACATCGGTCAGTCGCATACGCTTATAAAGGGCTTTATTGACATAACCTTCACAGTCAACACGGGTGCGGGCTTCGGGATTTTTGCGGGGAACACAACCGCGCTCACCGTCGTTACGGCGATAGTGCTTGTTGTGGTGTCGGTTTTTTTGCTGATAGCTCAAAAGGAGTCAGAGTGGCTTCGCGTGTCGCTGCTGTTTATAGTCGGCGGGGGCATAGGCAACCTCGTAGACAGGATAAACCCCGGTTACGTGCGCGACTTCATTCAATTCGCATTCTGGGAGGAATTTGCCATATTCAACGTTGCGGACATATTCGTTACGGTCGGCACGGGTATGCTTATCGTCGTGCTTATCGTTATACTGTTTAAGGAAGGTCAAAAGAATAAAAAGGAATTTGAAGAACAGCAGGCTTCCGCTGAACAACCTGCTATGCAGGACCCTCTTGACGCGCCCGTAAACCTCAATCCTATGCTGAAATCGGAAAACGATTACAATTTCGCGGAGCCGTCGGACAATACTGAAAACGGCGGCGACAATACCGAAACGCATGGAAACGGCGCCGCGACGTTTACGGTAAGCGAGGTAGCGCCGTCAGGCGAAGAGAAAAATAAAGAAGATAAGTCCGCCGAAATCGACGATGCAGAGGCGGAATAAATGGAATATACCGTCACGCAAGACAAGATAAGGCTGGACGTGTTTATTGCGGATAAGTTCGGCATATCCCGTTCCTGCGCAAAAAACGCCATCGAGGACGGTAACGCGTTTGTAAACGGAGTTGCGCGTCTGAAAAGCGGATATGAACTGCGTACGGGCGACGTTGTGGAATTCGACCCACCCGAGCCTCGGGAATTAGAAATAAAGGCGGAAAATATTCCGCTCGACATAATTTTTCAGGACGAGTATTTCGCCGTTATCAACAAGCCGCAGGGTATGGTCGTACATCAGGCGACTTCCTATCGCAAGAACGATACGCTTGTGAACGCTTTGCTTTTCAACCTCGACAGTTTAAGCTCCATAAACGGAGTAATCAGACCCGGAATTGTGCACAGACTCGACAAGGATACCTCGGGGCTTATCGTAGTGGCGAAAAATGACGAGGCACACAAGAGTCTTGCCTCGCAGATAGAAAAAAAGACGGCGCGGCGCATATATATAGGACTTTGCGACGGCAATTTCAAAGAGGATAGCGGCACTGTGGACGCGCCCATCGCGCGCAGTAAAAAGGACAGAAAAAAGATGGCTGTCGACAAGGACGGGCGCAGAGCGGTCACTCATTACAGAGTGCTTGAAAGATACGGCAAATATACTCTCGTACGCTTCGAGCTCGAAACGGGGCGCACTCATCAGATAAGAGTGCACGCGGCAAGTCTTCATCATCCCATTGTAGGGGATTCGACGTACGGGGGTTCGGCGTCGCTATATTCCGACGGGCAGCTTCTTCATGCCACCGAGTTGATGCTAAAACACCCTCATACGGGAGAAAAAATGCGCTTCGAGTGTCCGTTGCCTACGTATTTTCAAGCCGTTATAGATAAATTGGAAACAATCCGATAAGGTTTTAATTATTCGGTAAATCGAACTATTTTATTTTGATGATTTTTCAGAATATAAAGCGCGCTTTATAAGTAAAGTGTACAACAAGCGCTTAGTGCTTGATGAGAAATTCCGTATGAGCGTCGGGATTCGCCAGTATGGTCTGATAATTTTCGTATATGACCTGACCGAAGTGTCCGCTCGGCTGTCTTTTTACGTTGCGGCGCAGAGTATAATCCACGTCGGCGGATGCCTGCTTTGTGCTTGCGGCGATTTCCGCGGCGATTTTGAGTACCTTATCGGGCACCTCGCGACCTTGCGTCGCTATAATCGTATGAGCTCCGTGGTCGTTTTTGAGATGAAGCCATATATCGTTGGAAGCTGCGATTTTGAAGGTCAGTTCATCGTTTTGCAAATTGTTTTTTCCACGATAGATATAAAATCCGTCCACCAGATAAACGTAGGGCGGCTCTGCCTGCTCCTTGTGCACCTTCCCCTTTGTAGCCTTGCGTTTGAAGCCGCCGAGCATAGCCAGCTCCTCTTCGATGGGCGCGGAGGCGCAGTCGAAGGGGAGAGAGGCTATTTCCTCCTCTATGGATTTGACATAGTTGAGCAGATTTTTATCCGCCGACAGCTTGTTTTCCACAAACTCCTTTGTGCGTTTGAGCTTGTTGTATTTATTGTAATACGCGGCTGAGTTTTTAGACGGCGACAGTTGCGGGTCAAGCGGAATTTCAACCTCTTTGTTCTCGTAGTAATCGAAGCAGACAAGGCTTTTGTCACCGCGCTTGATTTTGTATATGTTGTTCACGATAAGCTCGCCGTTTTTGCGGAAATCCTCCATATGCTCGCACTCGGCGAGACGTTCGAGGTCGATAGCGATATTTTTTTCCACGCGCTTACGCAGACGGCTTGCCTGTGTGGCGAGGGATTTCAGCCTTGCGCGGTTTCTTACGCCCGAATCTATATCCGTATTGAGCGCGTCGTACGCCTCGCTCATGCTCGGATAGAGCGCGGCATAGTCGCTTCCGCCGAGGCTCCCGTATACGATAGGATAAACCTCTCCGTTCATTATGCAGGGGGCGGGGCTCGCAAGCTCTCTGAAATCGGTTATAACTCGTTCGAGCGAGCGTAATTCATCCTCTTTAAGAGCCTCCGCATTTGCGTTTATACCCGCGCGCAAAAGCAGTTCGGATACTGTCGCGCCCGAAAAACCCGATATATTAGACTGAATGTATTTGTGCAAATCTCCGCCCGAAAATTCTCTCAATATAGAAAAACAATCGTTCAGATAGCTGATTTTCGGCTGTATAACGGGGGAATAGCGTACGCCCCGCATAACCACGTGCTCGCGCGCAGCGTCAAGCGGAAGGTGCTTGACGGCTTCCAGTATAGTCAGATTTTCGTCCGTGAAAACTATGTTGGAATATCTGTTCATAATTTCGACGAAAAAATAAAACCGCGCGTCGTCCTTCATCTCTGTCTTGGCGTTGAAGCTGACGTAAAGTATTCTGTCGCTGTTGTAAATTCCGATTTCGTCTACGCTTGCGTTGGTCAGATGCTTGCGCAAAAGCATACAGAAGTTCGGAGCGGTCATCGGACTTTGCTTTTTGCTTGCGGTAATATGCAACCTTGGGATTGCGGCGTTGCAGGAGGCCACAAGGCAAACGTTTTTGCCGTTCGCGCGCATATAAAAACGCAGCTCGTCGGTCTCTGGCTGTTGAATTTTGTCTATTCTGGCGCCTCTTAACGAAGAGTTCAGTTCTTTCGCAAGCGCGGATAATGCAAACAAATCGCTTCCCATATCTCATATATTATCAGCACTCCGCCGTTTTTTCAACGGATTTGCTTTATATTGCGGATTATTGTGCCGTTTTTGCAATTCTTATAATAAAATCCGATTGCGTGCAAAATGGGTTTCTTTTGTGTTGCATTTTGATAATTGCTATGCTATAATCCTAATTACTTTGTAAAATTATATAAGCGTTTGCGCAAGGTCGCGCAATATGACTTAGGAGGACAAATGAACTATACGGTTGAAAAACTCGAAAAGAATCAAGTCAAATTCGATTACGTCGTATCCGCGGAGGATTTCGGCAAAGCGGTCGACGCGGTTTACGTCAAGACCAGAGGCAAGTACAACGTTCCCGGTTTCAGAAAGGGTCACGCGCCCAAGAAGGTTATCGAGGGCATGTACGGCGCGGGCGTATTCTTCTCGGACGCGGTAAATAAGCTGATTGACGATTCTATCGACGAGCTCGCAAACAGCAGCGAGTATGAGTTTGTGGCGGTCGACAACGTCAACGACGTCGATATGACGGACGAGGGCGGAGTCAAGTATTCCGTCGTTATGATTGCAAAGCCCGAGGTGAAGCTCGGTCAGTATAAGGGACTCGACGTCAAAAAGACGGCGGTCAAAATCACCGCTAAGGAAGTCGACGAGTACATAGCTCGCGAGCAGGAAAAACAGGCTCGTTTCGTGGACGTCGAAGCCGCCGCAGAAAACGGAAACACCGTGTTGCTCGATTATACAGGCACAGTCGACGGCGTTGCCTTCGAGGGCGGCAGTGCGCAGGATTACGAGCTTGCGCTCGGCAGCAATACGTTTATCCCGGGTTTCGAGGAGCAGCTTGTGGGCATAAAGGCGGGCGAACAAAGAGACGTCAAGGTCACTTTCCCCGCGGAATATCACGCCGAAGCGCTTGCGGGAAAAGAAGCGGTGTTTGCGTGCGCGGTCAAAGCGGTGCGCGTAAAGGAGCTTCCCGCGCTCGACGACGAGTTTGTCAAGGAGGTGTCCGAATTCGATACTCTTGCGGAGTATAAGGCGGACGTAAAAGACAGGCTGACAAAGGACGCGGAACACAAGGCGGAGCACGAATACGAGGACGCTCTTGTCGAAAAGATCGTCGCCGCCAGCGAGGTTGATATCCCCGAAGTTATGATCGAGAGGGAATCCGAGGATATGGTGCACGATATGGAGCACCGCATAAGTCAGTACGGAATGCGCTTCGACGATTATCTCAAATACGCGGGCACGACCAGAGAAAAGCTGATGTCGGAGAATAAGGAGCAGGCTGCGAAGAACGTCAAAGTCCGTCTCGTTATGGAGGCAATCGTAAAGGCAGAGAATATCGGCATAGAGGAAAAGGAAATCGACGCGCGTATCGAGAAGATTGCGGAGGAAAACTCCCAGTCCGTGGAAGAGGTGAAAAAGTCGCTCAATCCCGAGTATCTCAACTATATCGTCAATTCCATAGTTTCCGAAAAGCTGATGAAGCTCATCAAGTCCGGCGAGACGAAAGAGGCTAAGCCCGCGGCGAAGAAGACGGAAAAGGCTAAGGCGGAGAGCGAAACCGAGGCGACGGAGAAAAAGGCGCCCGCAAAGAAAGCTCCCGCAAAAAAGACTGCCGAGCCCGTTCAGGACGGTGAGAAAAATGTCGAAAAGAAGCCCGCTCCCAAAAAGTCGGCAAAATCCGCGACAGCAAAGTCGTCGGACGCAGAATAACTCTGCGACTATTTGTGTAAAATAATTTGTCCGCATGCGCCCGTTCGGTTCGTTCGGGCGCGCGGAATTATACTTTGCCGCGCATATGCGGCAAAAATTGTAAGTTGCGCGCAACGTTTCGCGCACGGAGGATTATATGGATATGAGAAATCAGCTTATTCCTATGGTTGTGGAGCAGACCGGCAGAGGCGAGCGCTCCTATGATATTTACTCGCGCCTGCTCGAAGACAGAATAATATTTCTTACGGGCGAAATTGACGACGTAATCGCGGATTTGGTCGTTGCACAGCTTATTTATTTGGAAGGCAAGGACTCTCAAAAGGACATCAGCCTTTATATCAACAGCCCCGGTGGCTCAGTTTCCGCGGGATTTGCAATTTACGACACGATGAACTATATTAAATGCGACGTGTCTACTATTTGCATAGGTATGGCGGCTTCCATGGGCGCGTTCCTGCTGTCGTCGGGCGCAAAGGGAAAGAGATTTGCTCTTCCGAACGCCAAGGTGATGATACACCAGCCTCTCGGCGGCGCGCAGGGTCAGGCGAGCGATATCGCCATTCAGGCGAGCGAAATTCTCAAAACCAAAAAGCGTCTCAACGAGATACTTGCCGAGAATACCTCTCAGCCTCTTTCCAAAATCGAAGTGGACACCGACCGCGACTTCTATATGTCCGCGGACGAGGCCGAGAAGTACGGGCTTGTGGACAGGATTTTCTATTCCAGAAAGTAAGCGAATAAAATATCCTGTCGGTCGGCAAAACTAAATCTTTCGAGGTATATATGAGTGATAAATATAAAAAAGAGCAGATTTGCAGCTTTTGCAAGTGCGGCGAGCACGAGGTCGGACAGATGGTCAACGGTCCCGACGGCGTTTGCATTTGCAACAACTGCATAGAAAAATGCAACGACATACTGAGTCTGTTCGGAAAGCATAACGATTCTAGCGACATAAGGCTGCGTTCTCCTCACGAGATAAAGAGCGAACTGGACGAGTATATCGTTGGACAGGATTCGGCAAAGCGCGTACTGTCGGTTGCGGTATACAATCACTTCAAGCGCATATTGCAGCACGACGAGGACGAACAAAAGGACGTCGTGGTGGAAAAGAGCAACGTGCTTTTGCTCGGACCTACGGGCTCCGGTAAAACCTTGCTTGCCAAGACGCTCGCGCAGATACTCAATGTTCCCTTTGCCATTGCGGACGCGACGACTCTTACCGAGGCGGGTTACGTCGGCGAGGATGTGGAAAACATTCTGCTCAAACTTATTCAGGCTGCGGACAACGACATATCCCGCGCGCAAAACGGAATTATCTATATCGATGAAATAGACAAAATCGCGCGCAAGGGCGAGAACGTGTCCATAACGCGCGACGTAAGCGGCGAGGGCGTTCAGCAGGCGTTGTTGAAGATTATCGAGGGCACAGTTGCGAACGTGCCTCCGCATGGCGGAAGAAAGCACCCGAATCAGGAGTGTTATCAGCTCGATACGACCAACATTCTGTTTATCTGCGGCGGCGCCTTTGTGGATCTTGACAAGATTGTGGATACGCGCAAGGACAATTCCAAGCTGGGCTTCGGCTCTTCCGTCAAAGGTACGGCGGATTACGACTACGACGCGCTTATAAAGGAACTGCAACCCTCCGACCTTATCAAGTACGGGCTTATTCCCGAATTCGTCGGACGCGTGCCTATTGTGGTAGGCTTGCATCCGCTGGACGAAGACGCGCTTATCAAAATCCTGACGGAGCCGAAAAACGCGCTTGTAAAGCAGTATAAAAAGCAGTTTTCATTTGACGGCGTAAATCTCGAATTCGAGTCCGAGGCATTGCGCGCGGTAGCGGCAAAGGCGATCGAGCTTAAAACGGGAGCGAGGGGCTTGCGGGCTATTATGGAAGACGCGCTTCTGGATTTGATGTACGATATTCCGTCGGATAAATCAATCGATTCCGTAACCGTTACGCGCGAGGCGATAGAAAAGAAAGCGGCGCCTCTGATTCGCAGATCGGAAGAACTTGTTGGAGAAGAAGAGATTATGCACGCGTTCGAGACGGACAAAACAGGAAAATCCTGTTGATAAAGGCAGCGCGTTACGCGCTGTTTTTTATTGCGCGATTTTGCGGCGCTTAATCGGGAAGAGTATAAATCGCGATATCGGATATTTGCTGTAAGCCGAGAGTATATAATATCAAATGGCTTAATTGACGGATTTGGATAAGTTTGCAAATATCTTATCTTTCGGACAAAAGAGGTTACAGTATGATAAAACAGGCGAAATTTATAATATCGGTGGCTGAGGCGGCAAAGCTCCCCGATTATGGCGCGCCCGAAATTGCAATCGCGGGCAAATCCAACGTTGGGAAATCCTCGTTTATCAACTTTATGGTCAATCAAAAGAAGCTCGCCAAGACATCTTCGGAGCCGGGGCGCACGAGGCTTATAAACTTTTTTGAAATAAACAACGGAGAGTATTATTTTACCGATTTGCCCGGATACGGATACGCCAAGGTTTCTCGGCAGGAAAAACAGAAATGGGGCGGTCTTATAGAGAGCTATCTTCAAAACAGCGAGAATCTCATAAACGTATTCGTGCTTGTGGATATCCGTCACGAGCCGACGGAGGACGATAAAACACTTGTGCGATATCTGTATTCGATGAGCATTCCGTTTACGCTCATAGCTACAAAAGCGGATAAACTTTCTCGAAGTCAGAGAGAGAAAAACAAGCAGATGATAGCAAACGCTTTGGGTGTGGGCACAAAGGATATTATACTCACGTCATCGGCGGATAAGCTCGGCAAGGAAGAAGTTCTTGCGCGAATCGATATGCTTTTGAAAACGAATAAATCGACTCAATAATTGGTAAAATTTGGAAAAGTATTCTATTTTTACGTAAAATTTAGAAATGTAATTTGCATAAAATAAAAATCTGCCGAAAGTAAGAGAATTGTTCTCGGCAGATTTTTTTGTAGTAATCAGTATGCTCTATAAAGAACAAACCTCGATAAGTCTGTTGTTTACAAGGTCGCAGGAAGTGAGAATGTATTTGATATTATTCTTTATAACCGTTGCGTTGACGCGTACGTTTTTGCCGTGCAGGTGACCGTAGAGCGCAAAGTCCGCATCGTAACTCTCGATAAGTTTTGTCATTTCGGTATCGGCATAATCGGCTTCAAAGGGCGGATAATGCAGCATAACGATAAGTATATCGTTTTCTTTTTTTATCGCACTCGCGGCTTTCAAAGACATTTCAAGTCTGATAAGCTCTCGCGCATATATTTTTTTGTCCGCTTCGGGCGCGTCGTTTGCGGGAATCGTCCAGCCTCTCGAGCCCGCTAAGACTATGCCTTTTTGATTTTCGCCGCTCGCGTCGGTTGCGGTGTATCGGTACGCGTTGTTCTGAATAAAATCGAAGGAGGGAAACGCTGTGCGCATTTTGCCGAGCGAGCTCCAATAATAGTCGTGGTTGCCCTTGACTACCGCTTTTCTTCCTTTCAAAGAGGCTACCAGCTTGTAGTCGGGCGCGGCTTCTTCGATATTCATTCCCCATGACATATCGCCGCCCAGAAGAACGAGGTCGCCGTCGCTCACTTTCTTGTTCCAGTCCTCGGAAATTTTCGCAAAATGATTATCCCAGCCCTCGCCGAATATGTTCATAGGCTTTTCCACGGAGGTCGAAAGATGCAGGTCGCTTATCGCAAAAACTTTCATAGAGCCAGTTTAGCACATTCAGTCGGATTTTTCAATCAACTGATACCGATAATTGGATTTAACGCAAGTATTTGTTTAACCGAAATAATGAATTTATAATTGTTTATATATAAATATGTAGTTTTCATAATGAAAAAACAAAAAGGCGTATTAAACGCCTTTTTGTCTATTGCGCGCGTTGCCTTACGACGGGAAGAGAGGCAAATCGAATACGCCCTGACATACGTCTTGACTGAATTCGGTGCATTGCGGAATTCTGCAATATCCGTAAGACGGAATGAGCAGGTTTACGTCGGCTTGCACTTTGAGGATAACCGTGATGCAACTCGTAATGTTGAACGTGTTGTCGCTCACGTATGTACCTCTGGGAGCAGCCATATTGACGGTTGCCGCGATGACGGGAGTGATTACGCTGCCCGTGGGTACGCACATTATGACGTCCTGAGATACCGAAATGCTGCCTGTGCCCGTACCCGCTACGCCGTTCGCGTCGGTGTATGCAATCTGAACAGGTATAGAGATTGTCGTCGTGACGCGGGAAAGACCGGGTCTGTCGGCAATCGGGGTGACGGTGAGAGCGGTTATGGTGCCCACGTTGGAGGTGGACGAACCGCTGACGAACGTCAGGGGCAGTGTGGGATTGGCAGGAGTGAGATTTGTGAGAGTGACCGTGCTGTCGACGCTTGTCTGCATCATGCAGGCGTCGAAGATTTTAGTCGTCTGAATGCAGACTTTTTCGCACAAACCGTTCATCGGATTGCCGTTGATGTTCCCGGGACATCTGTCTTGTGTAGAATTGTTATTGCAAAAAGACATCTTTTTACCTCCTTTTTTATTCGTTGCATTTTATGAAAATCAGACGATATTGTTGCATAACGTCAAAAATCCGGATTTTTCGGGCGGGAGAGAGCAAATTGCGCTAATATTTTGCGATTGAGCGAAAAATTTGTAACCATGAAAATATAGTTTACTTGTGTACTTTATTTTTTAAGAAAAATTAGCTAAAAAGACGAAATTTTTCGGAAATTAATGGTAAAAAAATATTGACAAGGTGTTTTATTGATGATAGAATACAACCATAACGACGAGGAGTGGCAAAAGCGAAAGATGGCTGCCTTGATGTTCGGGAAAATCAGGAGTGCGGTTGAAAGCAATCGCGTCAGAGTCCCCGCCAAATTTTACAAAAATCTTGGCGACTCTTTCTATATTGCTCCCGGCAAGGGCGGATGCATTCTTCTCGTCCCGAGCGACAACGTAGATTCCGTTTTGGGCAAATACGTTCTCAACTCCGACCAGTACACTATGACCGAGTTCGACGAGTTTGTCAGAAACAATATAAACGACGTTCAGCTGGACGGACAGGGCAGACTGACCTTCGACGAAGAGATGAGGGAAATGTGCGACGGACTTGACAGCGCGGTGGAGGTTATGTTTTCGGGAGGCGGACTTTACGTAGAGCTGTGGCCTGCGGCGGTGTACGACAAGAAGTACGGCAACTTCGATTCGACCAAGTTCAACAGCCTGATAGCAAATCTCAGAGCTTCGCTCAACAACGGCGACTGACGGTGTGAAGATGGAATTCAAACACGTACCCGTTATGCTCAACGAGTGTCTCGAAGGGCTTGCGATAAAGCCGCAGGGGATATACGTCGATTGTACTGTCGGAGGCGGCGGACACTCGTCGGAAATAGTAAAGAGGCTTGACAAAGAGGGGCGCCTGATTGCGGTCGATAAGGACGAAGACGCTTTGCTTGCAGCGGGCGAGAGACTGAAAAGCTATCTGGATAGAGTGACCTTCCTGCACGACGATTTCAAAAATCTGCC
>CANDBF010000016.1 GCA_947382865.1 uncultured Clostridia bacterium | reverse complement strand
AGCCGCCGCCGATACTCTCACTCTTTCTTCCGCTGCTGTCGAAAGCGGCGCGTCTACGAAAGCGAACGGAAAGCATAAAAAAATCAAGCTCACAAAAGCGGACGCCGTACATATGACGAAATACTTTGCGCTTCTCGCCGCAATGGCTTGCGCAAGGTCGCTTATTGCTTACATCTTCATAATTCCGAACGGCTTTGCGCCGGGCGGACTGAGCGGCATTTCATCCATACTTTACAACGCGATACTCCCCTCCAATCCTCAGCTTGCCAAGACCGTATTCGACCCGGGTATCACGATGTTTGTGATGAACATTCCGTTTATCATCGTTTCGTTTTTCGTACTCAACAAAAAATTTGCGTTCAACACGTTTATAGTCATATCGATATACTCCCTGCTTATGTACCTGCTCGGTCTTGCGGATTGGTTTCCGCAGTTCGTCGCCAACGGCGATACGGGTCTTAAAATCATCGCGGCGGTCGCGGGCGGCGCGGTTACGGGCGTGTGCCTCGGCATCATGCTGCGCAACAATATGAGCATGGGCGGCACCGATATAATCGGAAAGATTATACACAAGCATAAGCCCGGCACGGGAGCGCAGTGGTGGATTCTCGCCTGCGACTGCACGGTCGCAATGTGCTCGGGTATAGTCGGAGTTATCCAGCTCGATTTCGCCAACGTTACGCCGAGCGATGCTCTGACGACGATACTTTCTCCGATATTCTTCTCGTACGTATCGCTGTTTGTAGGCTCTATCGTGACCGACGTTATGCAATCGGGCTTCCAGTCCTCTATCGTCTTCAATATCATTACGGACAAATCCGACGAGATATCAAAGGCGATTACCGAAAGATTGCATCGCGGAGTCACTATGTCCACCGCGGTCGGCTACTATACGAAAATCGAACATAAGGTGCTCACCTGCGTCGTAAGCAAGAGGCAGATTGTGACCGTCAAAAAGATAATAAGCGAAACGGATCCCCTCGCGTTCACCTATATCACAAAAGCGCACGAGGTTGCGGGCAAGGGCTTCCATTCGGCAGGCTGACGGGCAAACGTTTATAAATCGCGCTTAAACAAAGCCGCCCTTATCGGGCGGCTTTTCATATGCTCGTTTTTCTGTTTTACGTATACTTTTTCAATATGCCTGATATAACGTTGCAACTCCTTTCCAACGAAAACGCGACGAAAAACGTTATTCCCCGTCGTAAATCTGAAAGAGCCTGTCCTTCATCATATACTGGTTCATCTCGCGCAAATCCCCTCCGTCGAAATTACGCTTGCGCATAGGCTTTGCGGGAATTCCGCCTACAAGCGTGAAATCTTCGACGCTCTTTGTCACAATCGCGCCCGTAGCGACGATTGCGCCCTTCCCGAGCGTGACCCCGGGTAAAATAGTCGCGGCGGTGTAAACCTTGGCATAATCTCCGATTTCGACGGGTTTGTAATCTCTCACCATATGGTCGCCCTCGCTATGCGAGTGCGTGAAGATTTTCACGTACTCCGTCAGCATAGAAAAATCTCCGAGCTTTATTCCGCCCTTTGCGTCGAGATAACAGCCCGCGTTCCATGATACGTTTTTCCCTATCTCGATATTAGTTGCGAAATTAAACCTGCACCCCTCGTTTGCGACAAATCCGTCGCCGCAGCTTTTGAAAAGTTTCTTGGCAAGTATTTGTCTGTACGGAATGGCAAACGCGCAATTTACCCCGAGAGGCACTCTGTCCACGCTGTCCCACAGGATATGCAGATTTCGTCTTTCCTCGTCGTAGCCGCAGTCGAGGGGCATATAGTCGTTCCAGAGCCTGAACTCCCCTAGACTTTTGGCGTCATACCCGTCTATGCCGATAAGTTTGAGCGCCAGCGCCGCGTTATGACAGTCCATCCCGTCGTCTACGAGCTTGCCTATTTTATACAGTTTTTCATCTATAATACTCATAATCCACCTTTTAACTTGCTTTTTTGTTATATAAAATGCCGTTTCATCAATTTGCAATCAAATTTATGTCATGCGTCATTCCTTGCAAATTTCAAATTTATACGTCGTAACGGTATGGTATTTTTCACCCGCTTTCAGCGAAATCGACGGAAACTCTTTCACGTTGCACGCATTGGGATATCCCTGCGTTTCCATACAGAAGGCAGACTGATATGGATATTGCTTCTTACCCGTAAAGCCGTCGAGGAAGTTGCCCGAATAGAATTGCATGCAGGGTCTGTCCGTATACACGCTCATCTTAATTCCGCTGTTTTTTGAATACGCGCTCGCCGCCGCGCCGCTGTTATCCCCGTCTAAAATATAGTTGAAATCATAGCCGCCGCGCGCGATTTTAAGCAGCTTTTCCTCCGCGTTTATGTCGCGTCCGAGCGGCTTGGACACGGAAAAATCGAACGCTGTGTTCTCGATATCGAGTATTTCCCCGTGAGGTATAAGCTCCTCGTCCACAGCGGTTATGGCGTGAGATTTTATGTATATCTCGTGGTTAAGCGCGCTCTTGAAATCTCCGTCCAAATTGAAGTAAGCGTGATTGGTCAGAGAGCACAGTGTGGTCCCGTCGCTCTGCGCATCGTATGCGATTTTAAGCTCGTTGTCGTTCGTAAGTGAGTAGGTCACTCTGACGGACAGATTTGCGGGATAGCCCTCCTCTCCGTCTGCCGACAGATAGGATAGCATAAGACTTGCGCGCTCTCCCGTCTCCGCAGTCCAGATTTTTTTGTCGAAGCCCTCTTTGCCTCCGTGCAAATGATTTGCGCCGTCGTTTGCATACAGCTTGTATTCCTTTTTATCGAGCGTAAATCCGCTTCCGCCTATTCTGTTGCCCACTCTTCCGATAATTGCGTTGAAATAGGTGCCGTGGTCATCCCTGTACTCGTCGGGAGTATCGAAACCTGCGACCACGTCTATAAGCTCGCCGCGCTTATTCGGGACGAACAGCCTCGAAATCCTCGCCCCGTAGGTGATGATTTCAGCTCTCATTCCATTGTCGTTTTCGAGAGCGTACGTCTCTATGCCCGACTGTGTTTTTCCGATAAATTCGCTTTTCATAGCGCCTCCCGTAAAAAGTCAGACCGCCCGAGCAATCTGACCTTTGAATAACTTATTATAACACGTAATCTTTCAACTGAAAACTACCTCTTCAAGTTTAACGCAATATTTACGGCTTCCAGTTGAGCACGGAGGTAGCGTCGGATATGGTCTTTTCATACGCCTCTCTTCCGTACTTATCTACCTCTGCTTTGTTCTTTTCGCCGTGGGTGAGACAGCCCGCACCGCCTATGCATCCGCCTACGCACGCCATTCCCTCGATAAAATTGGCGTCGAGTACGTTTTTGCTCTTTTTAAGGAGAGCGAGCTTGCATTCCTCTATGCCGTCGCAGGAGCACGCTTTAAGCTCGAAATCCAAGCCCTGCTCTTTGAGTCCCTCCGCCACCGCGTCCGCGAGACCTCCGCACCTTGCGAATATTCTTCCGAAATAGGAAGCGTTGTCTAAATATCCCTCTTCGAGCGCCGTCAGATCGAGGTCGCGGCTGTCGAAAAGCGCCTGCAACTCCTCGAATGTCATCGCCGCGTCGACGTATTTTTTGACCTCTTCCTTCTGCACTTCCATCTTCTTCGCCGTGCACGGACCTATAAATACGATTTTACAACTTGGCTCTTTATCCTTGAGATATTTCGAGATAGTCGCCATAGGGGACAGGTTGCTCGAAATGTACGGCACCAGCTTGGGGAAATTCTTTTCTATATAATTTACGAATGCGGGACAGCACGAGCTTGTGAGGAATCCCCTTTCGGCAAGCTCCTTGGACTCCGCCTGCGCGACCATATCCGCGCCGAGAGCCGCCTCGATAACCGTATAGAATCCCAGCCTTTTGAGTCCCGTCACCACCTGCCCCAGCTTCGCGTACGTAAACTGACTGGATATGGACGGCGCGACGATGGCGTACACCTTATAGCTCTTGTTTTCGTCGCTGCCTTTAAGCATATCTATGATTGGCAGTATATAGGATTTGTCCGTAATCGCACCGAACGGGCACTGATACACGCACGCGCCGCACGCTATGCACTTGGATTCGTCTATATGTGCGGATTTGGAGCCGTCCATACTGATAGCCTTGACCTTGCACGCGCGCTCGCATGGACGGATATAATTGTGTATGGCGCTGTACGGGCACACCTTTGCGCACATTCCGCACTCCACGCACTTGCTCTTGTCGATATGCGCCACGCGGTTATGGTCGAATGAAATCGCTCCGCGCTTACACACGTCCTCGCACCTGTGCGCGAGACAGCCTCTGCATGCGCTGGTGACCTCGTAGCCGCCCATAGGGCATTCGTCGCAGGCTATGTCTATGACCTGTATCACGTTTTCGTTGCGGGGGTCGCCGCCCATAGCGATTTTGACGCGCTCGGCAAGTATTGCTCGCTCCTTATACACGCAACAACGCATCGTGGGCGTTTTGCCGGGGACTATGCTCTTCGGTATATCGAAAGCAGTCTGAGGCAGTCTGTCCGCCCAAGCCTCGCGCGCGACCTCGCGCAGAACCTTATATTTGAGATATTGTACCTTTGTATCGAACTTTCTCATACTTCACCTTAAAAATAGCTCACTTTTATTCTCTTGTTCATTCTTTTCAGGCACTCCGACAGCTCCTGAACAAGATTCATCTTTATATTGAAATTGATAGGCAAATCGGGATTCTGATGCGCCGGATTTATTGCTCTGCCAACGTAGAAGTTGATATCCGTCGCCTCCTCGAACAACAGTCTGCAAATGAGAGACGCGCCGTCGTGCTTGAAGCTCCACTGCTCGTAGGTCTTGTTGTCGGCAAGATAGTCCTTAGCATATTGCAACACCTTATTGATTGTAATAACGCCCTCCGTGACCAAATCCACACCCTCGATTGTGGCAATCGGCGGAACGTCCGACTGCTCGAAATTAAGGCTTGCTTTGAGGGGCTTGCCGAGATACGCCGCCGCAATAGATGCGGTCGTGCCGCCGCAAACTATGTGCTTGCCCGCCTTTGAGAAGAACAGCGCCATCATATTGTTTGCGTCGTTGCGGTTGGACGGAGGTCCGAACAGCAGATTCATAGGCTCGCGGGTTCTGATTTTCACAACACAGGCGGTGGCGTCGTCGCCGGGCTTTTCGCCGTAGAGCTCGTTGCACTTATCGACGAGTATCGTAGCCATCGTCTTTGCCGTATAGCCGCCCGCGGACACCGTTTCCATAAACTCCACGATATTTTCGCGTTTCCACCCGAAATTGTACATCGTCCCGAGCCCCGCGTGCGGACAGCCGTCGCTCATCGCGACGAAAATATCGCCCTCGCGCAGCTTGACGGTGGATTTGAATATCCTTTTGCCGCCTATATTCATCTCTCGTGTCGGATATTCGTAATTGCTCCCGTCACGAATGAGAATCGTGAGCGGATTATCAAACTGGATAAGCTCCGCCGTCTCGTTTTCGATAAGATGTATTATCGTAAACGTGGAATACGCCACTCCTCTCACAGAGCATATAGGAAGAGTCTGCGCGATAGTCTCCACGCAGTCCTCGACGGAAATCCCCTCCGCCAGCATTGTGGAAAGTATCTTTGAGGTCAGCGTGGAGAGAATACTCGCCTTAACTCCGCTTCCCAGCCCGTCCGCAAGCACGATAACCGTAGAGTTTTCGCCCTGCTCGACGATTTCGACGTGGTCGCCGCACAGCTGTTCTCCCTCGTGATTTATGCTTTTATAACCTATATCGGCAAACAAATCATTCATTTTGTATAGAGTCCTTCAACTTTGTTAGCGCGATTTTCGTCTCCGCCGCTGTCTCTCCGAGCAGAGAAGCTATCTCCTGAACTATACGCATCTGCTTGTCTACGACCTTATCGGCGGTCTCCACGGTGCGACGGTTCATCTCTTCCTTGTCCGAGCGCGCCTTTTCCTCGTCAGTCACGTCGCGCATAATGCAGATAAGCAGCTTAGACGCGGAATCCAGCACGACTGTCTGCTCCACATATCTCTTGTATTCGATAAGGTTTACGCGCTGATTGTGCACGCTCCTGCCCGTCTGCAAAACCTGCATAAACACGCGCGGATTGAGTATGCGCACCACCTGCTCGCCGAGTATGTCCATCTCGGAGCGCAGATTGGTTATCTGCATTGCGACGCGGTTGATTTGCTGAACTTCCAGTTTGTCATTGAGCACGATTATTCCGTTCGGCGTATTGTTTACGATACTGTCGGAAAAGCTCTCCGCCTTATCTTTAAGGAAAGGCAGACACATGGATATTTCCGCTTTACCCTGCAATATCGCAATCGCCTTTTCACGGCAGGTATTATATCCGCAGGAGCCGCAGTTGAGCTCGTCCTCTTTCCTGTTCTTGCCCATCTGTCTCAATATGCTTGCGATTTCCGTTTCGGTTGGCATAACAACATGCTTGTCTATCACGTCGAAATGCTTGCGCAGAGTCGGGGCGTTCGGTTGAGCCACCTCGAAATCCTTATTCCCCGCATAATCCGACACGGCGGCGTAATCCCTGACAACCGAACGCTTCTCCATGCTCGGACCGCCTATACAGCTTCCCACGCATGCGGACATTTCGATAAAGCAGTTATGTACCTTTCCGCTCTCTATATCTTTGAGCGCGGCTATACAGTTCTGCACCCCGTCTATTGCGAGATAGGAGTAGCCCTGCGCGTCGAGCGACATGGTTTTGAGTATGCCGCCCGTAGTCGGGAAAAACCTCGCGCGGCTCTCGTTGGAGCTGTCGGGCTCGTTTTTGATTTCGATATGCTCGTCGGCAAGCCACTGGGAAAGCTCCTCGAAGGTGAGCACCGCGTCCACCAGATCGCCGTATTTTTCCGCCTCGTCCTTTTTGGATACGCAGGGACCTATAAACACGGTTTTGCAATCGGGATACCTCTTTTTAAGCTCGGTGCAGTGCGCCTGCATAGGCGACAGCACGTCGGCAAGATAGGGCAAGGTCGCGGGGAAATACTTCTGAATAAGCAAATTCACCGAATGACAGCAGGAGGATATGACGATATCTCTCTTCTCCTCTTTAAGCAGCCTGTCGTACTCGCGCTTTACGATTGTAGCTCCGATTGCAGTTTCCTCTACGCCCTTAAAGCCGAGCCTGATTATCGCCTCACGCATAGCCTCAATGCCCGCGCCGCCGTAATTGGCGATAAAGGAAGGAGCTAAGCTCACATACACGGGCGCGCCCGACTGAATGAGCACCTTCGCCTTTTCCCTCTCGCTGTTTATTTCCTTGGCGTTTTGCGGACATACGACGAGACAGTGTCCGCAAAGTATGCATTCGTCCCCGATAATATGCGCCTGATTTGCGGAAAACCTTATGGATTTCACAGGGCAATGACGAATACATTTATAGCAATTCTTGCAGTTGGATTTTTTCAACGTAATACACTCTGCCATTTTACATCTCCGAATTTTTTATAGCCGTCACGACGGTCTTATCCCAGAACTCGCGGAAATTATAGCGGGTTATCCCCGTATAAACCTCCTCTCCTATTCTTACGGACACTCCCGACCTGTTGCACTTGCCGAGGCAAAAGCACCCCGACAGCACCACGTCGTCTTCGAGACGGTTTTTCGTCACTTCGTTTTGTATCAGTTCTACTATTTCGTGCGAGCCCGTCAGATGACAGGAGCTCCCCACGCATACATCGATAAAAATCATCTTATAGCGCTCCCAACACGTATTTATCGAAAAAATCGTTTACGCCCTCGGGCTGAACGGAATGGAATTCTCCGTCCACGGTTACGCAAACCCCCTCGCGGCATCTGCCCATACAGAAGGTGCTGCCGAGCTCGATTTTATCCTCCAACTTATTTGCCGAGACAAGCTGCTGTATCTGCTCCACCACCGAACGCGAGCCGTGAACGTGACAGGAGCTTCCTATGCAGATAGTGATTTTCATAATTTCCTCTCTCTTTATCGTTTAAGCGGTAAAACCGCACGTCTGTCTAACTCTAGGGCGAATACTTGTGTTTTGCCCGTCGCAGAAGACGAAATAAATAGGCGTGTATCTCTACACGCCTATTCTGTTTCTCTTATTTGCCGTAATAGGCGTTGAGGTACATTTGTTTGATTTCGCTCATCAGCGGATATCTCGGGTTGGCTCCCGTGCACTGGTCGTCGAACGCCTGCTCCACCATCTCGTCCAGCGTGGAGAGGAAAGTCTCTTCTTCGATGCCGTAATCCTTGATAGTAGGCTTGATACCGACCTTTGCTTTGAGCTTATCCAATTCCTTGATGAGGTTTTCCAGCTTCTCAGCGTCGTTCTTGCCCTTTATGCCGAGATAGTCCGCAACTTCTGCGTATCTCGCAAGCGTGTGAGGATGATCGTACTGCGGGAATGTACCCATCTTTGTCGGAACCTCCGCGGCATTGAACCTGAGCACCTCGTCAATCATAAGCGCGTTCGCCACGCCGTGAGGCAGATGGTGGAATGCGCCCAGCTTGTGCGCCATCGAGTGGCATACGCCGAGGAACGCGTTTGCAAACGCCATACCCGCCATAGTAGCGGCGTTGCCCATTTTCTCTCTCGCAATCGGGTCGTTGGGACCGTTGTCGTACGCGGCGGGCAGATACTCGAATATCATTTTGAGAGCGCGCAGCGCTATGCCGTCCGTATAATCCGTCGCAAGCATAGAGGCGTACGCTTCAAGAGCGTGCGTCACCGCGTCTATACCCGAAGCCGCCGTAAGACCCTTAGGCGCGTTCATCATCATATCCGCGTCGACGATTGCCATCGTAGGCATAAGCTCGTAGTCGGCAAGAGGATACTTTACGCCCGTCTTCTCGTCGGTTATAACCGCAAACGGAGTCACCTCGCTTCCCGTACCCGCAGAGGTAGGCACCGCGATAAACATCGCCTTGTCGCCCATATGAGGGAAGGTGTAAACTCTCTTTCTTATATCCATAAAGCGCATCGCAAGGTCGAGGAAGTCAACCTCGGGGTGCTCGTACATAACCCACATAATCTTGCCCGCGTCCATAGCCGAGCCGCCGCCGATTGCGATGATGACGTCGGGCTTAAAGGCGCGCATTGCCTCCGTACCCTCTTTCGCGCAAGCGAGCGTGGGATCGGGAGCGACGTTGAAGAACGTCGTATGCGTGATGCCGAGAGCGTCGAGCTTGTCGGTGACGGGCTTGGTGTAGCCGTTGTTGTAAAGGAAGCTGTCGGTGACGACAAACGCTTTCTTCTTGCCATATACGTTGCCCAGCTCATTGAGCGCAACGGGCAGACATCCCTTCTTAAAGTACACCTTCTGAGGTGCTCTGAACCACAGCATATTTTCTCTCCTCTCCGCAACGGTCTTAATATTCAACAAATGCTTTACGCCGACGTTTTCGCTGACGCTGTTGCCGCCCCAGCTTCCGCAGCCGAGCGTAAGAGAGGGGGCAAGATTGAAGTTGTAAAGGTCGCCGATACCGCCCTGAGACGACGGCGTATTGATGAGCAGACGGCAGGTCTTCATTGCCTCCTGCCACTTGTTCACCTTTTCCGTTTGCGTGAGCTGGTCTATATACAGGCTGGACGTATGACCGTAGCCGCCGTCCGCAATGAGCTTCTCCGCCTTTGCGACAGCCTCGTCGAAATCGGCGGCTCTGTACATTGCGAGTACGGGGGAGAGCTTCTCGTGCGCGAATTCCTCTTCGAGCTCCACGCTCTCGACCTCGCCGATAAGCACCTTCGTGCCCTCGGGCGCCTTAACGCCCGCCATCTCGGCGATGGTGCAAGCCTTCTGACCTACTATCTTGGCGTTGAGCGCGCCGTTGATCAGTATGGTCTTGCGAACCTTGTTCGTCTCGTCGGGATTGAGAATGTACGCTCCTCTTGCCTGAATTTCCTTTTTGAACTTGTCATAAACCTTATCCAAGACGATAACGGACTGTTCGCTCGCGCAAATCATACCGTTGTCGAAGGTCTTGGAATGAAGTATCGAGGACGCGGCAAGCACGATGTTCGCCGTGTCGTCGACAATTGCGGGAGTATTGCCCGCGCCGACTCCGAGAGCGGGCTTTCCGCTGGAATACGCCGATTTGACCATACCGGGACCGCCCGTTGCCAAAATCAAATCCGCCTCTCTCATAAGCTGTGCGGAAAGCGGAACGGTGGGCTCGTCCACCCAACCGACTATATTCTCGGGCGCGCCTGCCTTAACGGCAGCCTCATAGACGATTTTTGCCGCTTCTATCGTGCACTTTTTCGCGCGAGGGTGCGGCGAGAAGATGATGCCGTTGCGCGTTTTGAGCGCGATCAACGCTTTGAATATTGCCGTCGACGTGGGGTTTGTCGTAGGAACGACAGCCGCTATAATGCCGACGGGCTCGGCAATTTTTTTCGTACCGAAAGCCTTGTCCTCTTCGATGACTCCGCAGGTCTTGACGTTGCGGAAGGCGTTGAATATGTACTCCGCGGCATAGTGGTTTTTGATGACCTTGTCTTCAACGATACCCATACCGGTTTCTTCAACGGCGAGCTTAGCAAGAGGAATTCTCGCCTTGTTTGCCGCCATAGAAGCCTCGAAGAAAATCTTATCGACCTGTTCCTGAGAGAAAGTGGCGAACTGACGCTGCGCTTCTCTGACTCTGTTAAGCAACTCGTGCAAACTTTCTTCGCTGTTTACCAATGTTGTTTTGTTTTCCATAGCCCTTATATCCTTTATTTTTTTATCGAATTTTCTTTCGATAATTTTATATCGATATTATTTTACTTTTTTAATGCGCGTTTGTCAACTGTATTTAAGAAAAATTTCGCTTTTTGACGAGGCATTTTGACGTAATATACCAAGCGCTTGGAAATATTACAATAAAATATGCGCGCAACGCGTGCGCGCACACATATGCAGGCGATATCGAAGCTCTATTGTCCCTCGCCGTCAACGGCGTTTTCACCGTCGGTCTGCGGGCTGACGCGAGCGGCTTCGACGTCCGCTTCCGCGCTCGGAATCTCATCGTCTGCTGCGGACAGCGCGCTTAAAGACGGCTCGTCGCCGTATATCTCTGCGATTTTCAATACAAGCTCGAAACACTTGGCAATGCACTCCTCGCTCATATTGTCATACGAATCGTATCTGGTCTGATAATAATCGGGAAGTTTTCTGTCTATCGCGACGATTCCCGCGCTCTTGAAGCCGCTCTGGGAAAACGCCGCGCTGTCCGTCGCGCCGAAGGGTATGCACCTGTTTGCGCATTTAAGTCCCGACGCCTCCGCCGCTTTAAGCACGAGGTCGGCGACGTCCTTATCGTTTTTCACAAAGCCGTTCATCTCCACGCTGTTGACGTTGAGGCTTTTAAGCTCGCGCAAATTGTTGAGGACGATAAAAAATGTATTTTCCTTATCCGTATCTTCCGAATGAGTCTCGCACCATACCTTGGCTCCGCGCAGTCCGACCGCGCCGCCGCCCGTAAGTATAACGCCTATCTCGGTATTCTCGGTCTCAATATCCTTTATTGTTTCCAATAGCTTAGCAGCCACAAAACAACCGCTCAGATTTCCGTTGGCGCCGTCGACGACATTTTTGTCGCTCTTCAAAAAATAGCAAATGAAAAGAGGAATTACGAATATCAGCCCCGCAAGTCCCGCATACAGCGTAGCTCCGCTTGCGATACCCGCTCCGATACCGCCGACGACAGCCCATCTTGCGATAGAAAGCGCGATAAAGTATCCGACCCCCAAAAAGCCCGCGGCGATTATCGCCACCTGCATAACGCCGCCCAGCCGATACTTTACGCTGTCCTCGAAGCACGCATCCATATTGGCGACGAAATAAAGCCTGCGCTTGGTCTCATGCGAGCAGGTTTTAACCGCGGTAACGTTCGCGGAGGTCTCCTGCTTATACAGCGGATCCAGCATTCTTTTATACAGAATGTATTCGAAAACGACGGGAATAAGTCCGACAATAAACAGTAAAAGCGCGACAAGAGATGAAAAGAAATAAGCGACTATTCCCAACATAACGCAGGTTACGCTCGCCGTAATCCAACCCGTAAACGCATTGGGATACAGCTTGAATTGCTCTGTCTTGACCTCGTTCGCGCAAGCGGAAAGCCTTTGGGCAAAATACTCTGCCGTAGCTCTTTCGCCCTCGCCGCCTGCGTTTCGGCTGCCGAACGTCTTACACACGTACTTTACGTCCGCACAAATCTCGCTTGCCACCTTATTATTATCTGCCGCCGTCATCAATATCTTTTATATCCTCCACTCCAAGATTTCTCAGAACGAGCCTCAGCAATAGCTTCATCATTTCGACAGCCTCAAAGTCTACGTTGTGAAGGGCTTCCTCACCGAACGCCCTGTTCGCCGCGGCTATCCTTTCCGCAACTTTTGCGCCCTCTTCGGTCAGGCGCAAATCCTGTTCCCGTTTGTCGACCGCCGATATAGTCACCTCTATGAGCCTTTTTGCCCTAAGCAGCTTTACACTACGCGACACCAGCGCCTTCGATACGTCCGATTCCTTTGCAATCTGACCCGCGTTAGATACGTTTTGCAGGCTCGACAGCACGACTATCTCGTTGGGAGACAGCCTGTAATCGCTCACCGCATTCGTCAAAAACGCGTTATACTCGCGCAAAATCGACCTGAACGACGAAAACATAGCGGCGCAGTGCTTATCCTTGTCGGTTATACTCATAGGTTTCTTTTATTCTCTCCGACTTCGCTTCCGTTCGGTCGGAGAGACGGTTTTTATTCCTCGATAGTTTATTTTTCCGAATTATCGGTTTCGGGGGATATAAGAGCATCGCTCTCCGTTTCCTCCTGCGCCGCATCGTCATTGTCTGCGGATTTTAATTCGTATCCTCGGATTCTATATTATCCTCGGGTACAGCCGCGCTGCTTTCGTTGGGGAACAGCTCCATAGGCGCAAAGCCGTGCGCCGCGCTATCAATTCCGTCCACGCCCTCGACAGCGAACGCAAGTCCGTCCGCGCCGAACTCTGCGCCTGTTTTTGCTTCCTTTCTCCTATTGATTTCGGCAACGGCTTCCTGCTGCTGTTTCTCGTTGAACTTATAGAAGAAGAGCGGAATGACCGTAAGGAAGAAGGATATAGCCGCTATCAAAACAAGCATTATCCACATCGTATCCTTGCTCGCGGGAGTGACCGAATTCGCATTGCCCGCCTCGACGCCCGCCATATAGTAAGCGAGAACGCCTACGAACGCGCCTACCGCCATGCCGATTTTGTTGATGAGCGTCTGCATGGCAAAGCAGATGCCCTCGGCGCGCTCGCCTGTTTTAAGCTCGAGATATTCGACGGTGTCGCCTATCATCGCGTAGGTCAGAATGTTTCCGAAGCCCTGCGGAATGCCCGATATCACCAAGGCTATAATCAGAACGACCGTCGTGACTATGCCCGAATAATTGCCATGGTCGCAGGCGATACCCACAACGAAAGCAATCAGCATTGCCACGCCGCCTATGATATGCGAAACAATGTAGGTATTTCGTTTGCCGAACTTCTTGGTGAAATACGGCACGAGCACGGACGCTATAAGTCCGCCGGGGACTATCGCCATCGTGAAGAGCGAATACATCGACTCCCTGTTCATAATATATTTTGCGAAATACAGACCGCCTGTATACGTAAACAGCATTCTCGCCGCACCGCCGATACCCGAAAGCACTATGAGCATAAGAGGCTTGTTTTTGAACAGAAGTTTGAGGTTGTGTCTAAGGGAAGGCGGATTTTCAATGGACTGGTTTCTTTCCGTCGTGTTTCTGTATCCGAGGAAAAACAGCGGAAGAGCCACCGCGCAGCATACGATTGCAATGATGAAGTACGTCCATTTCAGGCTGTTTGCCATATTCGCGCTTGCGGCGTCCTTGATTGCAAGCAACGCGGCGCCGCTCTGGTTCAAATCTATACCTAGGTTCGCAAAAGTTTCGCTCAAAGAACCAATCACTTCGGACGATAATACTCCGCTCTGCATATACTGAGCTATCGCCTGCGCAACGTTTTCAAAATTGCCGAATTTATCGTAGAATGGCGAACCCGCTACAACCGTTGTGCCGCCGTTTAACGTATTCATCAGCGACTGAATGGCTCCTACGGTCGCATTATTGTCGGCAGTCACCGCCTGCGTAATGATAGGCGTAAGCACCGTCACTATTCCCGCGCCCGCCGTACAGAAAAGACGCGCAATCGTAAGCAGATTGCCTCTCCTATACGTATCGTTGGACATCGCGGTCGAAAGTCCCCAGTACGGAACATCTGCGACGGTATATATCACTCCCCACACTATGTACAGTATCGACAATGCCGCAAAGCCGCCGTCGCTGTTTGGGAACACCGGCAGAAAGCATATCGCGGTCATCGCCGCAATCGGGAACGCCATCCATTTCATGTAGGGACGGCACTTGCCCCACTTTGTGCGAGTACGGTCTACGACAGAACCCATAATCGGGTCGTTGAGCGCGTCGAATATTCTAGCGCCCAGCATCAGCAGCGCGACAGCCAACGCAGGAAACCCGATCGCGTCGGTCATAAAGACCGTAAGATAGGAGCCTATAACCGTGCAGATAAGATTCTGACCGAATCCGCACAGCGAATAGCTTATGCCCTCTTTGGGTTGCATTTCCCCGTCGCCCGGCGTAGAGCCGAACAGCTTGTGCAAAAGAGGCTTCTTTTGCGCGCCGCAGGAAGCGGCAGCTTCGTTTGCAGCTACGACAGGCTGTCCGTCAAGACCCTCGAATGCAAACTCTTCAGTGTTTTTTTCGCTCATAATTCACCCTTGAAACGCATACAAAACCCCATTATCGTTTTATATGCACTATTAAATAATTCTATTTTAACAACAATTATACGGATTATCAACCCCAAATACGAAAAATAAATAATAATTATATATAGTAACTATAAATTTCTAAATCTGTACACTTCCCTGTACAGCGTATCTCGAATGCCCTCGAATTCGTCCTTCCCGACCGCGCCGCCCGTCGTCATAATGAAAAGCGACACTTCCTTGCGTCCCTCCGCCATAGGCGGCTGAACGTAGTCGTACGAATTCAGATAAAAACCGTTGCGTTTGTAAAAGCCTATCCGTCTCTGTGCGATATACGTTTCGGGGCGCTCTACTTCGAGACATATTCTGCGTTCGTACAATTTTTTTAGCTCCGTCAACACCGCCGAACCAAGCCCGAGATTTCTGTAACGCGCGTCGGTTGCAAGATGCTCTACAAACAAAAAATCCGCAAAAACGTAAACGGCGGCGAACGCCTTTATCTCGCCGCCGTCCCTATCGGACATAACCAAGACTCTGTAAACGGGATTTGACAGTAAAGCCTTCTGTTTCTCGTACGGGCGATATTCGTCGATAGGAAAAGCCTCTTCCGTTATGGAAAAGACTTTATCGAATTCTTCAATTTGCATCTCTCTGAGTCTGCTCACGGTTTCAAGCGGATAATACGGTTTCAACGGGCTGCTCCGCCTCAGTCTCACAAGTCTCTTTTGAGGTATCAGGCTCTTTAATCGAATATTCCGCATGATAAAAATCCGCGGGCTTACAGCTTGTATTAAGCTCCAACAGCAATGTCATAACGATAATAAGCATCATATTCGGATAGGGCTGGAACGTCCCCGCATCTATCATGCTGTAGCCCTCAAAACCTATCCATACTGCCAAAACAAAGAGATTAAACGTGTTTTTTATATTCTTAAACAGCAGTTTTAAGCGCACTGCGTAATAATACGCGTATGCCGCCACGCCTACGAGTCCCATGCTTCCCAGCACCTGGAAGAGCGTCGAATGGAACCAATACATCCCCATGACGTTGCCTCCGCCGGGGAATAATTGCCAATTCTTTCCGTTGTAACTTACGCCCACGCCGAACAGAGGAGAATTTTTGAAGCATTCCCATGCCTCACGGTACAAAACCGTTCTGCCCGAGGTGCCGAATCCGCGCGCCAACAATGAGGAAAGCATCGAATTGATTTTTCCCATAAACGCAAAATACAGTATCAAAATCGCCGCAAACACTACGCCCACAAAGATAAGCGTTATCTTTCTGTCTTTGGCTTTCACGACTGCAAGAATAAGCGCGATCACACCGCTTATTCCTCCGAATATTATGCCGCCTCTGCTGAACGACAAAATTATGCATAAATATTGGAACGCGCCTGCCGTAAGATATATCCAGCCATGCTTATATTTCGTAGACAAAAAGAAGGTCAATCCGGCGGTTATTATAAGACTTGTGGCAATATTGTTACGGGTGCCCCAACCTAAGTTCCAATAGGAATATTTCCAATCCGCCACAGGCATATCCGAGCGGATTATGACTACGATAAGTTCAAGCGCGACTACAATTCCGATATACATCATAACCTTTGAAAAATAGGTGAGAATATCATGCGTGCCGTCGCGCTTCAGAAAATGATTATATAAAATATATACGGCCAATACGCCTAATCCCAAAAGAATAGTCGTAGACGCCGCACGTCCGTAATCGGCAAGGGAAATCACCCCCGCGCCGCCCAACAGCAATGCGAGCGTTACCGCTACCTGCGGATAAAACATTTTGCCTAGACGGAATTTGTGACGGCAATTTTTCACCGCAAAAACTATTATACATGGCACGAGCGGCAATAATACCGGCCACAGCCATATCAAAGCTCCCACGTCGTCCGTGTATACGACGAGCATCGCGCCGAAAATATTTATTGTTAGTGGCAGTATATCGTCGCTTCCCAACAGCACGAGGCACGCTATCATAATCAGCGCGCTTATCCCGAACGGAGCGCATTGCGTCACCCAGCCTATGAAGGTCACGACGGCGACCAGCAAAAGATAATAATCCGTGTAAACGAATTTTTTTATAATCTCTTCGTATTTTTCGTAACCGCGCTTTGCTTTTTGCAAAAACGCAGATTCGGCTACTCCCATTTACTTCCCTTCCTTTAAGCGAACTTATCTATGGACTAAAAGGTCCGCTATTTTTTTGTACTATACCAACTATACAACTTTCGGACATATAAATCAAGGTAAACGTGCCCGAAAATGCCGGGCGCTCGGATAAAAGGGGCGCGTGAATTTATCCGTAATATAAAAACGGCGCGTTTGCGCCGTTTCTAAATGCTTGGAACGCTTTCTTACAAACCTTTTCTTATGTGTACGAGCTTGCCGTACTCTTCCGTCGTCGAATAGTACATGACCGAGTCCACAACCTCTTTCGCTTCGAGCAGTTCTCTCGGATTTATCTCGGTTTTATGCAATTTCGCAATTAGAGGCGTATTGATTTTTTCTGGTATCAAAGCGTTTACGTATATATTCTGAGAATGCAGAATTTCGCCCTGACTCTCCACAACGCTGTTAAGCGCGGCTTTTGCCGCGGAATAGTTGGTAAGGTTTTCGCGTCCGCGCGTCGACGAAGAAGAACTCATAAGGACCAGATGCACTTTCTTGTTCAGGGTCTTTGCGTATTCTATAAGCACAAGATTAGAACGCAGATTCACGTCGAATATCTTGTCGTACGTTTCCAAAATATTCTCGCTGTCGCTCGCGTACGCCGCAGCTACGTTTATAATCACGTCGGGCTCGAAAGGACAGCTGTTTTTCAATCTTTCAACGGTAAGTCCCTGCAAATCAAGCTCTCGGTGCGTAGGCGCGTAATAATTCACTTTGTCATCGTCGAACGCCTTTGCGATACACTGTCCCACTCCGCCGCTTCCGCCGAGCAAAAGCACGTTTCCGCTTATATGCGACCGTATATTTCCCGCATTCGACAGCCTTAGATAGTCGATATTCATAAACTGCTCCGCCAAAAACAAATCCTCGGGATAGGTGATTTTTATATTGAAGGTATTCGGCTTATACAACAAAATTTCCGACTTATCGGGCATCTGATTGACGATTGCGGTGCACTCCCTCGACGGCGAAAACCAGTTTTTTATATCGTCGAAATGAAACGCCTCGGGAGTCTGTATAAGGCAGTATTCCTTTCTGTTGACGAATATCCCCTCGTTGGTAGAAAGCGTGTCGTTGATATCGGACGACATAACGACCGCCGAATGGCTGTCAAGCTGATTTATAAACTCCCTGTAAATTTCTTTTTTTACGAATGGTCTGGAACAGTCATGAAAGACGATTTTATCCACCCCGTCGTACGTCGCCCCGATAAAATCGATAGCCGCTTTTATGGATTTGTTGCGCTTATCGCCGCCCTGCACGCAGGTAATGTCGTACTTATTCGAGATATACGCGCTTTTATACTCGTCCTCGTCCACAACGGCGATGATCTTGTCGAAGCATCCGCTCTCCTTCATGCCATTAATGGAATAAAATACAACTTCTTTGCCGTTGAGTTTCAGATACTGCTTGTGTACTTTACTCTGAAATCTTTCGCTTACTCCCGCCGCAAGGATAACGCCTATGTTCATTTCGACACCTCCAAAAGCGCGCCGACCACGCTTAAATCATCGGGATACGTAACCTTGAAATTGTTTTTGATTTTATCATAATGATATATCGACTTATAATCGCACTGCTGGATTATAGCCGTCGCCGCGCTGTCCGCGCGAAAGCCTTTCAAGGTCTCCAAACGGAATGCTTCGGGAGTTTGCACAAGGAAATAGTCCTTTCTGTTAACCAGCTCTCCGCTCTTATAACCTAGACTGTCGGTGATTGCGGCGGTCGTGATAACCGCGTCATATTCGTCGAGAATAATGCAGATATCATCTAAATGCGCTCCACGTATCAAAGGGCGCGCGCTATCCGCAAATATAACCTTTTCGCAATCGGGATAATACTCGCGGATATAACTCAGAGCATTAAAAACTGTGATGTTCCGCTCGTCTCCGCTCTCAATCGCATTTACTCCGAATTTTTCCTTTACGAAATCCATATAACAGGGATTTACAACCACAAAAAAGTCATCCACTGCGACGCTCTCTCTAAATGCATTGATTACGTAGGCAATGACTTCTTTTCCATTGACGTGCAAATATTGCTTTGGCAAAGCGGAACCGAAGCGTCTACCGCTTCCTCCTGCAAGTATTACGCCGATATTTTTCTTCTCTGCCATCAATTTACCTTTCAGTTCCTTGCTTTATTTCATCAATTATGTTGTCATAGATATTTTCCGCAGATGATTTCCCGTTCGGAGGCATTAGATAATTAGTTATAAATGATTGTCGTCCCGCCCTCTTATAATCGCGTCCTTTTATAACTACATTTTGAACAAACTCTTCTATATCTTTCTTCATATCATTTTTCGTATGATATAAAACGGTGAAATTGATATTGCCAAAGTCGTTAAGATTCACGCGGCTTGAATTCCCTATGGTAAATAATGCGGGTTTGTTTACAGCCGTATATTCCGCAATAAACGAAATGCTGTCGAGTATCATCGCATCCGAGGTTAAAAATAAATCCTCAAATTCTCCTGTTTCAAGCTGTCCGTTTTTAAACTGCGCCCATTTGTTATAATAGCTGTCCGTAGATTGCTTCCCCCATTTATTATATAAATATGGTTTGAGCATTGGATGAGGCTTAAATGCGATTTGAATTTCGTTTTCGTATTTCTTTGCTAGCTCGAACATATAATCGGCAAGCTCATAAAAAGCATTAAATTGATATAAATTTGCGGGAAAGTTATCGGAATGATGAGGCGCCCATATAATTCGTTTGCGAATCTTTCCGTCATTCACAGCTTTCCAATTGTCGATAGGCTTATATGTTTTATCAAAGAATACGTCAAGTTTAGGCGCCCCGACAACATGAACATTTTCGCCATGGTTATCCATACAAGCCTGCGCCATTTTTTGATGTATTTCAGTCGGCATAAAATATCTGTCCACCGCATTGTTAAGTTCAAAATTCATAACTTCCGGATGATATGCAACGTCATAACAATAGGAGGTATAAAACGTAAGTTTATCCCTGAACTTATTAATATAGAAATTCTCCTGAAATTGCGGCAACCAATACTTAGTATAAAACAAAATATCTGGATTCAATTCCCTTCGCAAATCCATAAAAGTATCCGTAGTTTCATCATATGTTTTTATAACATTGTATCCCTGCGCTTTTAACGCATTATATGTTGTATTCATATACTCAACCATAGCGTCATGACCTTGATGCATAAAAGGTTTAACGACAACTATTGGTTCAAATTTACCGCTGTTCAACAAGATTTTATACAAATTGCCGAATGTCCAGCAGCTTATCCTTGAAACAAACAAACAAATCTTTATCTTTTCTCCGCGAGTAAGCTTTCTATTCAAGTCTGCATACGTTTGTCCTTTGACCGCAAGCAACTTACCTACTTCTTTCTGAGATTTAGCATCGACATTTCTTCTTTTTATCGCATTTCGAAGCTTGCGCAAAGGCTTCAAAAACAATTTTACAAGTTTTTCCAACATCAGAGGTCGCACGTAAACTCTACCTTTCTTTTTCTTTAATGTAAGAATAGGTAAAGAGAGAATATAGATATGATTTCTGCTACCGTCTATCTGCATGTTCTCAAACAATATAATAGGTCCTAGCATATAACATTTTTTATTAAATTTGTTATCCAAATCATATCCAAATCTGAGCAGAACCGCCTTCACAAGCTTATTGAATTTCCCTTCTTTTTTTACGGGAGCCGATTTGATTGAGCATTTGTTCGCGCTGATTCCCGAGGTCGAATCACTGTTTGCAAACTCTAACGCAAGCTCATGTACTATATCCATATTTCCGCATACAGAATTTGTTTCAATTATACCAAAGGCATTTGAAATAGAATTCAGTACGTTTTTCTCATTAAATCTTTCGTATATATTGGCATGCGTTGTTTCAACGATTTTTTTGAGTTTATCTGAATTATTCAACAAATCGTCGCATAACGCTTTGGCTTCGCTAGCAGTTTCAAACATGGGAACGCCTATCGATAAAAGCATCTCGTCATATCTACCGCCTTTCTGAGCAATTACGCAAGCGTCAGACGATAATGCATCAATAAGACGCAAATAACTTCCCGCATAATTAAAGCGCTCGTTCAAGTAAATTGTAATTTTAGCGGCGTCGTATGTCTCATGTAAATTATTCAACTCAAATTGCTGAGAATTTACGGATCTCAAAAAAACATCGGGATAATAATTTAAGCTTCTGGCATTCCAACCGTCGCCTTTAACGGTTAGATTTATATCATTGATTTCGGATAAAAATCTAAGATTTTTCAGCCCGACAATTTGATTGTATGCCCTGCGGTCTTTAATTTCTATCCTACTACCGGCGTAAAAATTATGACTGTCATAGATTTCTTTGCTGGTCATCGACGGATTCGATTCATATTGTTTGAGCACTATCCTTGCTTCTTCTACGTCTTTGTCGCTCGCTTTGTGCTGAGCTAAATCATATAGAAAAGCATAGCCATCCGTACAATAATTCGTTCCGAAATACAAAACGTCGTATAATTTTTCACTGCTTTCAGAAATTTTCGAATACGGAAGATTGATTAATAGTATTCTATCATCGCTTACATCAAATTTATGTTTGATTATTTCTATATGTTCAGATTCCGACACAATGAAATAGCAGCGAGATTTGTTGTTCCTCATACGGTAAGTGGTCGCCATAGAAACGTTTTCTATACTGTCAATATCCATATACCACAAAGGACAATCTACGATTTCCGCCAAATCCATAAATCCGTAGTTTGCGATAATACAAACGTCAGGATTGAAATTGGATAATTTAGTTTTTAAAGACTTTGATATGATTTTATTCACTTCCCAAACGCAATCGATGCAAAGCACGTCGTTGCCCGCTTTTTGCAAAGTTTTTGCAAAATCTGAATAGAATGTCTTTTTGTTGGATTCGACATTCATAATATTATTTTGTTCAAAATCATAAGCTAAAAATGCTATCCTTGCCATATTCTACTCAACCTCTAAATAAAGACTGTGGGAAATTATATCCGATATTTTCACGCTTCGTCAAAACATGAATTTTGTTAAACAAAAAGTATTTCGTTAGTTTTTTGTTCTTAACGATTTTTATAAGTTTTAACTTGCCAATTTTTATAGTATGTTCACTTGAACTTTGATTATCTGGCGATTTATATTTGGTATTAATAAACTTTTTTATTATAGGCTTTGACCTAAAAACTCCCCATTTCGTATAGTGAGTCATTTCATTATTAAGTTTATAAGTTTTTATAGGAATTCCGAGCAATTTTATATATACCTTATCTCCAAACTTAATTCTTGAATATAACTGAATTCCTTTTATACAATAATCTGTCTGCTGGATAATATTATATGGTGTATATACAATAACTTTTTTTAAGTCATTGAAACTCAATTCGGTATTTTTTGCAAATTTTAAAAACTTTTCTACAATAGAATTAAAGTTTGAATGATTCTCTATGAAATATTTATTGCATTTGTCACTGATGATTGCACTTTTTTCTTCGTTATCTATTGCATTTAGAAGATTTTCCATCGTTCTATACGGTACATTATATCTCTGTTTTTCTTCGGTAGTAATTCCCACACAATACTCTTTTGCATCAAATAACCAATAATATGCATCATCTGTAAAGCGCGACGAGCTCAACTGTACAACAACAGAAGGAATTTTTAATGCCGCACTCTCAATAACTGACGTACCCATCGCAAACACAATATCCGCATTTGTCAGTAAGTAATCAGCCAACTTATCATAATCGATAGTTCCTAAAAAAATAAATTCTATTTGTTCTTTATATTTTTTACAATATAATTCTACCGCATCTCTTCTTATTCCGTCTCCGACAATATGAAGTCTTTTTATTCGATTTGTTTTATATTTTGCAAAGTTATCTATTATGTTATACAAAGAACATATTTTTTCTGAACCAAGACGACTTAACCAGACCAAATTGATTTCGTTGGAATTATAAACTTTACGCTTCGCCGAATCGCTTTTTACCATTGAATAGACTTGCAAATAATCTCTGTTATCCAATTTAATATTAAATTGTTTACTCAGAATATCTCTGCCAGACCAATCATGGTATATCATCGCATGCTTGTTTTTTGTTAAACGTATAAATTTTCTTTCTTCATGATTAAAAAACAACCAATCCCACGCACAAGGGATAGTCTCAAAATGCCAAAATAGCAATTTGGATAGTGGATTCATATTTTTTAATTGAATCACTTTTGTACTGTTTGTACATATGATGGTAGGTTCTTTAATTGGGAACTCTAAATCATCAGCATTAAATTCAATGATTTCTACTTTATCATTTTCACTCAACAATGAACTTGGAAAACCGTTTGCGAAATCCACGTAATAAACTTTCAAATCTGTATGATTAGAAATTTTCACTGCCAAATCCCTAAAATATCTAGCACCTCCGCTTACATTGAAACAAGGCATCCAAAAACAAATGGATTTATATCCATCTGCTATGATTTGGTTCGCCAAATATTGAATATTCTTTACAAACTCTGTATCCATCTCGCCTTATTATATACTTATTTTTCTATCAATTCGATTATATATCTATTTTGCATCACCAAGAAGCATATTCGCTTGCCGAAATAAACGGACTCCTTCATAGGCGACAGCACGCGGCATTTACAGTTTAAAAACGCTTCGTACGCTTTTTCTATTTTTGAAGTCATATATCCAAAATGATACATCTTGTTCCCGCTTTCAATAAACCCGTCGAGGGTTCCGCACCCGTCCAGATTGGAAAGCAGTTCCAGACGTGGCTGGCCTTTGGCTACGATAAACTGTCCGCGCACTCCCTGATTTTCGTCCTCGAAAGGCTCGCCCTCTTTAGCATATCCCAACAGCGAGAAGCAGGCATACTCCTTGTCGATATCCTTGGTCGCCACGCCGATATGGTGAAATTCCAAATCGCCGACCGTCTGTTTGAAGGCTCTTTTGAATATCATCATCGACCGCCTGTCGAGGAGCGGCTTTATGTCCTTATAGTACGTATCTCTGTCGGCATACTGTTCGACGGCGTCGTACCTTTCCCCGTTCAGCTCGAAATGCCCTTCGAGTATGCTTCTCGTCTTTTCGCCTATGGAGGAATGGAAGGAAACCACTTCCTCATTCGCCCTCAACGTGCGGCAGTAGAGCTCGGAAAGACCAAGCTGTTCAAACGCGATGCCGTACAGCAGATTTATACTTTCCACTGCGGCGAACGAGTTCTTTTTTATCACCCATCGGCCCCATTCGGCGCACCCGTCTTTCTCGTCGTAAAAGCCTATAAGTCCCTCCGCTGAGCCTGTCAGTCTGTTTTCTATCACAAAATAGTAGTCTCCGTCTCGGTCGAAGTATTCGTTCAGCCACGCGCGCTGGGCGTCTTCGTCGTCCGAAATTTTATGAATATATTTATTTCTTTCGGAGTCCTCCAATCTAGTGTCTATAATAAATCGCGCGTCTGTCAGTTTCACGGGACGCAGGCGGTATAGGAATCCGTCCGCGCTCAACTTATGCTTCATTTACTTTCTCCAAAGTTTTTTCTACTACGATACGGGGGGTAACCATTTCGGCAAGCTCAATATCGGTAAATTCTATGTCATATTCGTCTTCGAGCGTCATAATTATCTCCACGCGCGCAAGCGAATTCCACTGCGCCTTTTCGTCATAGTTGGCTTTTAGCGTATCTACATCT
Organism: uncultured Clostridia bacterium; assembly: GCA_947382865.1. Lineage (GTDB taxonomy): Bacteria > Bacillota > Clostridia > Christensenellales > CAG-917 > CAG-475. The sequence continues at coordinate 9,882 of CANDBF010000016.1, read as the reverse complement.
TTTTTTGCAATTTCGGAAATTATCTGCAATATCTGCTCTTCCATCATTATCTCCCATATATTTGTATATTTACTAGGTCGGTGGGGAACTCATACCCGAAGCCATGCGCTTCCTTCGTATACTCCACCAGTTTCTCATTGACGAACTTCTGCGCAGGCAGATTGCGCTCCCCCTTTTTGAACGCGACTTTGACAGTATCGCACTTAAACTCTTCACACGCAACCGATATCGCGCCCAACACGATAATATCGTCCAAACCGCGTCCCAACGCTCTGCAACTTACAAACAACTCGTCAATACAAACCGTCCTGCCCGAGAGGTTGGCGATGCAGACTCCCACAATTCCGCTGTCTGACAGCTTATCTTTAAGCGAAACTGTTATTACCCTGCAAGCATTATCGCCTATCATTTCATCGACCTGCGATTTTTGGTACCTGCGATAATTGAATATGAATTGATTGGTTTTGTTTGCGAGCTCGCTTACTCTTTGCGCCGCGCTCGGCTCGTCGATTCCGAAGCGTATGTTCACTTCGAGCGTTTTGAGATACTCCGCTTGCGACATACTGCTTCTCAATTCCAAGCGCTCGGCGTTCGCTTTGGTATCCTCCGACCTTATAGCGTCCTCCGCATTTATGCCGAATTTTCTAAGCCGCGGATAGTTCTCGATGATATCGGCGGTTATATTCGCGTCGTCGCACGCGCGAACGCAGTGTATATCGGGATAAGCCGAATCCATTGCGCTCAGCTCTCCCACGTTATCGTCCACAAACAGTACGCTGTCATAATGTATATTAGCAACGGCAAGTATATTGCTCATCAAAGCGCTTTTTTCCTCCCAAGACGCCTGTACCGATACGAAATCGTCCAAGCCGAGAGGGAAATCCTTTCGCGCGGCGAACAGCGTTTTTACGTCCCGCAATTCGTTTTTGGAAATCGCGCACAAAAAGAAGCCTTGTCTTTTCAAATCTTTCAGCGCGTTCTGCAAGCGGATATGCCCCTCGGTAAGACGAATTCCGTCTATCCCGTCCTCTCCCAACACTCCGCCGTAAAGCGTATTGTCAAGGTCTACGGCAATCGCTTTGAGCGAGGGTCTCAGCATAGACGGAATATACTTCAATCCCATTTCCTTTGCCACGCTCATCATAGCCTTAGAGCTGAGCCTAGTGCCCGAAATGCTCTCCATGCGTTCGTCGTACGTCTTTATTCCCTGTCGCTTGCAAAGAGAATCGACGTTAAGACTAAGAACATCCTTCAATCCGATTTCAACGTCTCTACCGCAGTATGCCACCAATACCGGCTTCCCGAAAACAGAGTTTAAGTGTTGCAATCGAGCGGATAAAAACCCTTTTATGTCGCCAACATTTCTATATCTCGATAAATCCAACCACAATATACACATATCTGCGGAAGTATCGAAATTTATAAACGACAGACTGTCGTCATAATCGCTGTATTCAAAATCCGCAGGACATTCGGCATAATCCAGATATGCGGAAATCGTATTTTCTATAAGCTCAAAGGAATGGTTGCGATATACGCAGACTTTATAGACTCCTGCGCTCTTTCGCTTATACTCCAAGAGCGCCCTTCTTGAAGGCGCGCCCTGCTCGAAAAGCATACGTTGAAGTTCTACCGCGTGTCCTATCATATATTAAATTCGTTGAGTTTTTCAATCAGATAATCCACTTGTGCGTCGGTCATTCCGTAATACACGGGTATGCTGAGCTCGGTTTCGGAAATTTCCTCCGCAATCGGCAACGCGCCCTTTGGGATATTCAGCTCGGTATAAGCCTTTTGAAGATGCATCGGGCAGGGATAATGCTTCAAGGTTTCGATTCCGTTTTCGTACAAATACGCGGCGAGCGCGTCCCTGTTTTTGCATCTGACAGCAAAGATATGCCACACCGATCCGTACGTATCATCGTTTGCAAGCGGAAGCGCAACAGCGGGATTTTTGACCTCGAAAATTATGCGCGCGGCTATTTCCTTTCTTCTTGCGTTCCACTTGTCGAGACGGGGAAGTTTTACGTTAAGGAACGCCGCCTGCATCTCGTCCAGTCTGGAATTGAAGCCCTTATACTCGTGACGGTACTTGACTTTCGAGCCGTAGTTCCCGAGCATGGCGACTTTCTCCGCCAAGCCCTTATCGTTTGTAACGACCGCGCCCGCGTCGCCGAGCGCGCCGAGATTCTTGCCGGGATAAAAGCTGAAGCCCGCGGCTATTCCGAAGGAGCCCGCTTTTTTGCCCTTATAGGTAGCCCCGTGAGCCTGCGCGGCGTCCTCGACGATAGGCAGATTATGCTTGCGTGCGACCTCGGATACGGCGTCCATATCGCACACTCTGCCGTACAGGTGCACAACCATAATAGCTTTCGTCTTATCCGTGATTTTCTCTTCTATACGTTCAGGGGCGATATTGAAAGTCCCGATATTGGGTTCGACAAACACGGGCGTCGCGCCCGCATAAGTCACCGCAAGCGCAGAAGCTATATACGTATTTGACGGCACGATGACCTCGTCGCCCTCTCCTATACCCATCGCTCGGAGTATAAGGTGCAGGGCTTCAAGTCCGTTTCCGCATCCGACAGCATACTTGACGCCTATATATTCGGCAAACGATTTTTCAAAGTCGGAGACCTCGTCTCCCATAATATAGCAGTTTTTCGATAAAACCTGTTCAAAACGGCTGGCAAGCTCTTCGTGTATTTCGCCATGTATCCCGTCAAACGAGTTATACGGTATTTGCATTCCCATTTCTCCTATGTATTGCGCGCATAAAGACCGCCTATATATTGCGTGCTTCACGTCCGCCGCAAGTTGCGTATTTCCAATATCGTTAGCCTGTGCAAAAGCGACGGAATTATAGTTTTTCGCCGTCAACTTTTAAGCACATACGTTTATATTATACACTAAGTTTTTTTCTTTTCAACCGAATTTAATATTATTAGTAAAATATTATAAAAAAATGAGAACAATATAGGAGTTTAGTTTTTGTGAATGTTGACATATTATTCCGCAAAGTGATATACTACATATGTCGGTTGTAAAGATCGGCAAAAGTCACCGCGGAGAAGATTATGAGAGGAATTATTTTAGCAGGCGGACGCGGCACCAGATTGTATCCGCTGACCATAGCCGTATCGAAGCAACTTTTGCCCGTTTACGACAAACCTCTTATATATTATCCGCTATCTATTTTGATGCTTGCGGGCATAAAGGAAGTTCTCATTATTTCCACAAACGAGGCTATCGACCAATACAATTCGCTGCTCGGAGACGGCAGTTCTTTCGGCATAAGCATTTCTTACGCGATACAGGAGCAGCCCCGCGGTCTTGCGGAGGCGTTTATAATCGGAGAGGAGTTTATCGGCGACGACGACGTTTGCCTGATACTCGGCGACAACGTGTTTCACGGTCAGAATTTCACCTATACTCTTGCCGAGGCGGCAAAGCATAACGTAGGCGCGACAATCTTCGGCTATTCCGTAAAAAATCCCAAGGAATTCGGCGTTGTGGAATTCGACAAAAACCACAACGTGCTCTCGATAGAGGAAAAGCCTGCGCATCCAAAGTCGTCGTACGCGGTTCCCGGTCTCTATTTTTACGACAACAGCGTCGTGGAAATCGCAAAAAGCGTCAAGCCCTCCGAAAGAGGCGAGCTTGAAATAACTTCCGTAAACAACGAATATCTTCGCAGGAAAAAACTCAAAGTAATTCCGATAGGACGCGGCACGGTGTGGCTCGATACGGGCAGTCCCGACGGACTTATGCAGGCCGCTACCTACGTTGAGGTTATGCAAAGCAGTCAGGGGCTTTACATCGCCTGTCTTGAAGAAATAGCATGGAGAAGCGGATTTATATCCACAAAACAGCTCGAAGAGAAGGGGCGTTCGCTCGCGCAGACGGACTACGGGCAGTATCTGCTCAATCTCGCACGAACAGGAAAGTGATATGAAAATTTTTGTAACGGGCGGAGCCGGATTTATAGGCGGCAACTTCGTATATTATATGCTGAAAACGCATCCAGACTACGATATCGTTTGTCTGGACGCGCTCACCTATGCCGGCAATCTTCATACGCTTTCAGGAGCGCTTGAAAATCCGCGCTTCAAATTTGTCAAAATCGATATCACCGACAGAGACGGCATTTTCGGACTGTTTGATACAGAACGTCCCGATATAGTTGTAAACTTCGCCGCCGAAAGCCATGTCGACAGATCCATACTAAGTCCCGAAGTATTTCTCAAAACCAATATTTTAGGCACGCAGGTGCTTATGGACGCTTGCCGCGAGTACGGCGTAAAACGCTTTCATCAGGTCTCGACGGACGAGGTTTACGGCGACTTGCCGCTTGACAGACCCGACCTGCTGTTTACAGAAGCCACGCCCATACACACCTCAAGCCCCTACTCCGCGTCCAAGGCTTCGGCGGATTTGCTCGTCTCGGCTTACTGCCGCACGTACGGGCTTCCCGCCACGATTTCGCGTTGCTCCAACAATTACGGTCCTTATCATTTTCCCGAAAAGCTCATTCCTCTTATGATTATAAACATACTCAACGGCAAGCCGCTGCCCGTATACGGCGACGGTAAAAACGTAAGAGACTGGCTGTACGTCGAAGACCACTGCTCGGCTATCGACCTTATTATTCACGACGGGAAAGTCGGCGAGATTTACAATATAGGCGGCAACAACGAGAGGAGCAACCTGCAAATCGTCGAGCTTCTGATAAGCACGCTCGGCAAGGGCGAAATCAAATTCGTACGCGACCGCGCGGGTCACGATTTGAGATACGCCATAGATTCCACAAAGATAAAAACTCAGCTCGGCTGGACTCCGCGTACGGATTTTGAAAACGGAATCAAAAAAACCGTAGACTGGTATCTGAACAACAGAAGCTGGTGGGAGAATATTGTCAGCGGCGAATATATAAACTACTATCGCAGGATGTACGAGGATAGATGATGACGCCGCTTATTACAGTTATTACTTTGAGCTATAATAACAACTCCACCATTTTGCGCGCAATCGATTCCGTGCTTTATCAGACCTATCCCAAAATACAATATATAATTTCCGACGACTGTTCGGAGGGCTTCGACAGCAAGTATATCCACGATTATATCCAAAAGAACAACAAAGGCAATATCGTCGATTTGTTGGTGTTGAAAAACAACGTCAATAAGGGAATATCCAAAAATCTGAACACCGCCATATCATATGCGGGCGGTCAGTATCTTTTCAACGTCGCGGCGGATGACGAGTTTTATGACGACAGAGTCTTAGAAGAATGGACGCGCCAATTCCAAACCACGGGTGCAGAGGTCATCACAGCTCTAAGAGCCGTATACGACGAAAATCTTGAAAAATATTTGTATACCCTTCCCAACAAAAAGGAATGCGAGCTTATAAAAAACTCCGCCCCTAAGGAGCTGTTCGAGGAAATGACCGGCAAAAACCTCATATTCGGGTGCTGCACCGCGCGCACCAAGCGAAGCTACGCGCTGTTCGGAGGATACGACGAGAAATATTCTCTTATCGAAGATTATCCGTCCAATATGAAGTTGCTGCGCTCCGACGTAAAAATAGGCTTTTGGGACAGGATAGTGATAAAATACCGTTCGGGAGGCATAAGCAGTCCCGAACATATCAGCGACAGCTATCTCAAAATTTCGGAAGAGATATTCAACAACGAAATACTGCCCTACGCCTCCAATCAAAAAAAAGCGAGAGCCAATTTCAAGCATTGGCGTAACGAGTGCATATGGAGCCGCGACGGGAACAAATATATGCACAAACGCAAAAACGAACCGAGCAGAGTCCGCTATCTTACCGCGATGTTTTTCAAGCATCCGCTGATTTCCTTTCAATTACTGAAAAAGAAGATTACGAATTATGGAAATTAAAAAAATTGACTTTCAACGCCACGGGGACGGACGGGGAATGCTCGTAGTCGCCGAATATCAAAAGGAAATTCCCTTTGAAGTCAAACGCGTATATTATATTTACGGCGCGGACGGCGAAACCCGCCGCGGCTTTCATTCCCACAAAAATCTGAGGCAGATATATATAGCCGTACACGGCAGTATGAAAGTGAAGCTGACCGACGGCTGCGATACGGAGACCGTGACCCTGTCAAATCCCGCAGAGGGGCTGTATATCGGTCACAACGTATGGCGCGAAATCTACGACTTTTCCAAAGACGCGGTGCTGCTCGTGCTCGCCTCCGAGCTATATGACGAGAACGACTATATACGCAATTATGATGACTTCAAAAGCACACAAACCAATGTTTAAGCGCTTAAAATCAACATATAAAGCAAAAGTTCCGCAAAATGCGGAACTTTTGCTTTGATTGCGTACTTTGCAATGCTCACATTCCGTGTCTTTTCATAAAACGCAAATCCCTTTTCAGACTTCTTTCAAATCTCTTGCGGTACTCGTTGTAAAATGCCGTCAGATATTCGACTATACGGGGCTTTGCCTCCTGTCTCTCTTCTTCGGTCAAATCATCAAGATATACCCCGAGAAAGCCGTCGTCGCCAAGCACCTCTGCGTTTTCGATATCCAGACTAATCTTATAGTCATATATCAGTTCGAAAGTCTCGTCCACGTGACCCTGTATGCAATTCCCCTCTGGATTAGTATAAAAACTGAGCGTGACTACGTTGCCCAGGTCTTCTATCAATGCAATAAACCCCTCTTGTCTGTCTATGACAATATCGCTCTGTTCCATAACTCCGTTTATCATATTTCCCTCCCTATGCGCCTTAATCTTTTAAGTAGCGGTCATTTTCGGTTTAACAAATCGCACGCCATTATATACTCTTCCGAGCTTTCGTCGATTATTTCAAATCCCACTTTCTTGTACATTTTGCAGGCATAGTTGGCTTTTTGCACGGAAAGCGACACGCGCTCATAACCGTTGCTTTTCAACAACTTCAAAATGTTTTTCATCAAATCCGTCCCGATGCCTTTCCCTCTGTATTCCTGATGCAGCGAAATTGCAAGCGAGGGCGTATCGTCGTCTATATGCCCGTAATCGTCCATTATCCTCGTCCAGACCGCGCCGACGATTTTTCCGTCAGCCTCCGCAACCAAAGCTATATCGTCCTTGCTTGCGCCGAAGTCCTTCACATACACCTGCAACTCATCTTTATAAACAATGTCCTTAGGCGGCGCTTTTACGCCGTCGGGAATAAAAATCGCATTGTAAATAAAGTCGTTCAACAGCTCATATTCGCTGGGCGTCATTTGGCGTATTACGTATTGCATACCAAAACAATAGCACAATATTTTCACAAAATCAACCGATTAGAATACGCCTTTTTATTTTCAAAACGCGTATTGCGAAACACTGCGCAAGTTTTCCCGCCAAACGCTTGTCATTTATATGCATAATAGTTTATCATAGCTACTACCGAAGCAAATCATTATGGAATATCTTGCAATTATAGTCATCACATTCATATCGGGCGTTATCGGCACGGGCTTAGGCGGTTTTGTGGGCGCGATTTTGAAGCGCAACTCCAACAAAATAGTCAGCCTGTTGCTCTCCTTTGCCGCAGGCATTATGCTGGCGGTGGTCTGCTTCGACCTTATGAGCGAGCCTATCGAAATGATGCGCGAGGGCTCGATGCCTAAATACACCCCCGTCATTGTAGTTGCCGCGGTCATAGTCGGCTATGCCGTAGTATATCTTCTCAACTACGTCATAGATAAAACCACCAACAAAGAGGTCAAGCATATCGACGAGTCTCACCCCGCTACTGCGGACGACCTCGACGAGCTTATCCACGCCGACCACTACGAAGCGCACAAGAGCGAAAAAATAGGCGAAAATCAAAACCAAAAATCTCACCTCTTCATCGCGGGACTGGTTATGATGATAGCAATCGCCCTGCACAACCTGCCCGAGGGTATGGTCATAGGCGCTTCCTATGCCGCAACGGAAAATCTCATCGCAAACCTATTTTCGGGCTCGGGCTTCATTATGGCAATAGTGATAGGACTCCACAACGTGCCCGAGGGTATGGCGGTTTCAGTCCCTCTCATTTCGGGAGGAATGAGCAAGCCAAAGGCCGTCCTTCTCACGGCTCTCAGCGGATTGCCTACGGTTTTCGGCGCGCTGCTTGGTTTTGCAATCGGAGGCATAAACAAAATTATGCTTGTGCTCTCGCTCGGCTTTGCCAGCGGCGCAATGCTGTACGTCGTATTCGGCGAGCTGCTCCCCGAATCCATATTGATGTGGAAGAGCAAGCTCCCCACCCTATCCCTGTTTTTAGGTCTTTTGGTCGGATTTTTGCTTGTGTTGTTCTGATTTCATCAATTTCAAACAGCTTATTTCGGCATTTAGCCCTGTTGAAATTTCCCAATATATAAAATGCCTGCCGCACAACTTTGTCGTACAGGAATCCTCTGTTTATAAAAAAATCCGAAGTATAGCCTTGGATTTGCTGGCGGGCGACAATGTGTTCCGTAAAAACCGTTTGAAAGACAAAATCACGGCAACTGAAAAACCGCATTAATTAGTCGCTCGGCACAAAGAAAAACAACTAACATGACGGTTGGTTTATCAACCATTCGCCGCAACCGTGTATCTTTATTGCCAAACCGACAAATGACTTCTCTGCGCGTCAATTTGAAATTCAATCTATATTTTTACCGATTAAATTTTCATCGATATTAGGATTAACGTATCTGTCCTTTTTCTTCTTTTTAAGATATACAATCGCCTTTTTCGGACACCTATGATAACAACCCAAACAAGCCATACAGTCGTCGGCGAATACAATTTTGTTATCGATCAAAGCGATATTGTTTACCGGACACACACTGATGCATTTACCGCATTTTATGCAGTTTTCGTTTACGGAAAACCGATTACCGATAATATGCCAATTACTTTTATTTTTAAGGTAGGTCGCTTCTTTCGTCCGTTTCTTTCTTGGAATAACGCTGTCTCCGTTTACAATACCCGCAACAACTTTCTCAATGCGTTTATCGGCATTCTTTATAACACTCTTCAAATAGAATTTAGGCATCGTAAAAGTCAGCGTAAAGTTTTCCGGCATTTTGAGTGTATATACGCTTTTAATGTTTAACCCGTTTTGTAATGCATAGTTATAAACGTAATAGTCAGCTCCGCCAACCATACCGCCGTAATTTTGAACGATTACAAGTTCCTTTGTTTTATCGAGGCGAGGAATCAAATCAAAAACGTGGCGCGGCATACCGTATGAATAAATCGGTGTTACGATAATTATTTTTTCAAACTCGTTTCCGTTTCCGTTGTAATTTGGGATATAGACAATTCGACCTCCTGCTTTTTCCTTTATCTTTTTTGCAATATAGAGGCTATTTCCCGTTGAACTAAAATATAGAATACCCGTCATAACTTCCCCGCTAAATTACTGTTTATTATACAATTATTATAGCAAAAACAAAATGCTTAATCAAGCAAACCGTAAGGCTCACCATGATTGCTTTCAAAGAATATAAAGACTGATAAGACAGTGATTATTATCAGTTATTATATGGCGGAGGCGAGTGGGATTCGTAGGAAGCCAAAGACTTCCGTAATAGCGAAGCGGCAAGTATACTTGCGGAAGCGACGCGTCAGCCCGAAAACAGGGGTCCGCTGGCACAGCCTGCCGCACAATTCTATTGTGCGGGAATCCCCCGATGACAACATAAAAACCCAAAGCTATTCGCTTTGGGTTTTGACTGGTGGAGACGAGGGGATTCGTAGGAAGCCAAAGGCTTCCGTAATAGCGGAGCGGCAAGTTTACTTGCGGAAGCGACGCGTCAGCCCGAAAACAGGGGTTCGCTGGCACAGCCTGCCGCACAATTCTATTGTGCGGGAATCCCCCGATGACAACA
>CANDBF010000015.1 GCA_947382865.1 uncultured Clostridia bacterium | reverse complement strand
TAATACAATGAGTAATGTCCATAAGGCATATTTTATGTGCATAAATTTCAATTTAGCGTCGAATGGCTGATAAGAGCCACAGTCTTGTCAGTCATTTTTTTGTGTCGAGCGACTACTTTTTGCAGTTCGAGAGTCTCCGTGATTTTGCCTTTCGTTGTGGCTGTTGTAGCACAGTTCTCGCAAAAGTAAACGGCAAAAAATAAGCACTTAAAATTTCAATATTGACTTTACAGCCTGACGGAAAACGTCGGGCTTTTTTCTTATGCAAATAACGCACTTATTTTTTGGTAACGGGACGGAAATATAAGCCCTTAGTTTACTTTTACTGCCTCGCCAAATCAAAGCCTTATCACACCCGAACAGTGCTACTTTGTCCCTGCCGAAAGGCTAATTTAATTGTGGAGGTATTAAAAAATGCAAAAAGCAGTTTACTCAATCTCAAAAGTAAACAAATGCGATTGAACAAAAAAAAGCGCACACAAATATCCCGCCGCTTGATTAATATAAATAGACGTGCTACAATTCGTTTATGAACACTCAGATAAGGCAATGGCAACTATCGGACGCGCCGGCGCTTGCGAAGGCGATTTCCAACCTGAACGTGCAAAACAATCTGCGCGACGGACTGCCCTATCCTTACACAGAAAAGGATGCGGAGGATTATATAAACGCCATGCTATCCTCCGATAAAAACAACACTTTCGCTTTCGCAATCGTTTGCGACGGCGTAGCGGTCGGCTCGATAGGCGCGTTCCGCGGGGTCAACGTGCACCGTCTGACCGCGGAGCTCGGATATTATATATCCGAGGAATACTGGAATAAGGGAGTCGCTACACAGGCGGTAAATCTCCTTTGCGAATACGTCTTCAACAACAGCGACATAGTGCGGATTTTCGCAGAGCCCTTTGCAGATAACGCGGCTTCGTGCAGAGTTTTGGAAAAGGCGGGCTTCCGATTTGAGGGCACTCTGCGCCGTAACGCTATAAAATGCGGCGAAATTAGGGATATGAAAATGTATTCGATACTCAAAAAGAATACCGACTCCAATCAGCAATAAAAACGCTTTCTGCTTTTATTTGCCTTTTAATCTTTGAAAATCCGTATAAGCCGCAATATAGGCATATCCGCCGAACCAGTCGGTAAACGCAAGAGCTTTGATTAAGTATTCGTGAGATTTATTCGCGTTGTTTTTGAAATACACGCTCATGCCGTAATAAAAGCACGTTTTGTTTAACTCCGTATCGTTTTCTAAAAGCCGCGCGGCATCCGCCTCTTTAAGCTCACCCATCGCAAGGCGTACAAACAAATCGTAGCCCGTGTGATGTCCGCAGTCTCGCTTGTAATTTCGCAAAAGCCCCGCCGATACGTCTCCCAAATTGGAAGTCTTCATATTGCAGCATATATCCCAAAACAACGCCGCGACATACATTTCTCCATTTTCCTCGCAAAGCGGAAAGCACTCTGCGAAATACTGCTTTGCAGACTCGTACTCACAGGCGAAATAACTCGCCGTTCCCAGCATATACAGTATGTACAGCCGCTCGTCAGTTTTCGCAAGGCATTTTTTCAAATAATACTTCGAGGTATCGAATCTCAGCAATTTGAAATTCAGAACTCCCAACCGCCTCATAAGAGCGTAATCGCTCGGATATAGCTCTAAAAGGCTTTCACAGAAAGTCAGGCATTCCCTATATCTCAACTGAAAGCAAAGAGCCTTTGCAAGGCGCATAGCATTTTCATGCGTTTTGCTCCTCTGCCACATCTCTCGCGCAGACGCGGTCGTTTCGTTATCGGGTACGCGCGCGCCGTCGCCTTCCCATTCGATTTTCAAATTCGAGTGAATATCGTCAAACAGACTGCCGTTAGTAGAATGTTTTTCCATAAACTTTACGCCTCCCGCTTTTTTACTGCCAGTCCTATGAGGTAGAACGCAAGAACCAGCAAGGAAATCGCAACCGCAGGTACAAGAAGCCAGTTGTACGCTCTTCTTATAAACGCGCCGCGCCTGAAAGCAAAATTTATCATCGTTCCCCAAGTTGGATTGTAAAGATCGCCGATACCCAAAAAGCTAAGCGAGGATTCCATCATCACGCACCCGCTTACGCAGGATACAAGCCGCGAAAACAGCACGTCGTAGAGATTCGGCAACACGTGCCGCATGGCTATATGCAACTTGGAGTAGCCTTGAATAACGCAATTTTCGATAAATACGGAATTGGCGATTTTGAGCGTTCTCGCCCGCACCGCTCTCGCCGTCCCGACCCAACCGAACGCGGCTATAAGAAGAATAGTCGCAATCTGCGAACGCCCCAAAAACGCCGCAACAACAATCAGACAAACCAACTTGGGAAGCAGCATAAACACGTTTATTATTCCGTTGAATATGTGTCCGACCAAATTGTTCATAGCCGCCAGCATACCTATGACGGTGCCCAAAAGCATCGCAATCAGACCGGACGATACGCTTATAAGCAGGGTCTGTCCCGCGCCGTAGACGAGCTCCGTAAAAATATCGTAGCCCATATCGTTTGTACCCAGCATGTGCACTGCGGACGGACTTTGCCAGCTATCGAACATCTCCTTTGCTCCGTAATGCGTAAATATCGACGGAAACGCCGCCATAAGCACGAAAAACGCAATTATAGCACAGCCGATTATAAGAGCAGTCAAACGTTTTTTGTTCATTTTACGCCCTCCGACCGCGCTTTGGGGTCTATGATTATGCAGATTATGTCCGTAAGAACAATCGATACCATCGCGATTGCCGCCGACACAAACAGCACCCCCTGCAATAGCGGATAGTCAAGCGCGTACACCGCGTCCGTAAGCAAGGTGCCCATACCGTTTATAGAGAACAGATTTTCGACTATCACCGAGCCGCCTATGCTCGCGCCCACGCTCATTCCGACCATAGTCGCAAACGGCGGCGCGACGTTTTTAAGCAAGTAGGAATACCTTATCCTATGCATATTCAGTCCGCGCTGACGGGCAAAAAGCACGTATCTTTCTCCCATAGCGGTACGCACGGTATTTCGCATAAGCAAAAATCTCGACGGCAGCATAACTGCGATCAGCGTAACGACGGGCAATATAAGATGATAAATCCTATCGAAGAAATACGCGGCGCCGCCCTCTGCGTCGGGCGAATTGAGCCCCGAATACGGGAAAATCTTAAAATCAAAGCTAAATACTATTATAAGTATCATCCCTATCAGAAACGTCGGGAACGTCCCTACGAGCACGTTTACGGGCGTGGAAACTTTGTCAAGCAATCCCTTTTTGCTTCCTGAGGTCAGTCCCCACACGAGCGCAAGCGCACAGGATATAACCACCGCGGCAAACGATATTTGCAAGGTCGCGCCTATACGGGTGCCGATAAGCTCCGCCACGCTCGCCTGCTTTCTGAACGAATATCCCAATCTTCCCGCAAAAATGTCCTTCAAATAGTAGCCGAACTGAACGAACGCGTTTTCGTCTATATGAAGAGCATTGCGGTAGAACTCATACTGCTCTACGCTCATGCTTCCCTCGTCCATGCCCGTGAGATACGCTACGGGGTCGCCCGAGATAAGGCGCGGAAGCGCAAAATTCAGCAATATTATAAACAGGAAACAAACCAAGCAGACGACTATGTTTTTTATATATTTTTTCATCGCCTGCTCCATTTTACGCCTTTGTCGCCGAAAGCCAGTTGTTTACGTTATTAATTCCGAAAACGCCGTCTATAACTACGTTATTGACCGACGACGAGCACACGTACGTCATATAATCCCAAAACAGAGCTATAAGCGGCGTTTCCTCCGCATAATAATCCTGCAATCTGCCGGCGGCGGCGCTATATTCCTCGACTGTATCCGCCATACTCAACTGCGTCGTTATCTCTGAAAATAATGCGCCCTCTGCCTGACATCCACCCTGTACGGCATGTTTTTTGTCGACGTAAATAGCCCCCAAACCGTTGCCCATACCCATGCCCGCTTCGGTAAAGCCGTTTATCGCCGCCTGATGCGCAAGCGACGTATGCCCATCGGGCGCGAATTTGTTGCTGGTCTTTACGTTGAACGCGTTTGAGTCCACCGCGTCCAATTTCACCTCTATCCCGAACTCTTCGAGCTGATTTTTCACCAGCTCCGCATAGCGCAAATGCAACGCGTTCGAGGAGCGCACCGTCAAATAAAAGGCAAGACTAACTCCATTTTTGGAATAGTACCTCGCGCCTTGCGGCTTAACGTAACCCGACTGCGAAAGACAGCGCGCGGCAGTCTCCCAATTCTTTTGCAGTTTTTCCGTGCTCTTATAGCCCTCGGTGCTCATCGGAGCAAAGCCGCGGTTTGCCACGCTCGCGTTCTCGCCGCCGAACATATTTTTGAATACGTCGTAATCGAGAGCATACGATATTGCTTTTCGCACGTTTACGTCGTCAAAAGGCGCCGCGCTATTGTTGAACATAAGTACGGCGCGCACGCCCTTTGACGGCGCGGAATAAAACCTTAGTCCGTCATTTGCTTTCAGCGCGGCTAGATAGGTTTCGGGCACGCTCTGCGAATAATTCCACACAGTATCGATATCTCCGTTTTGCAGCGACATGTACATTATATCCGGCTCTGAAAACAGCCTGTATATAAGCCTTTTTACCGTCGGCATTTGCGGATAGTGTGGATTTATTCCGTAAACCAACGTCCCGGACTCTCTGTCGAACCGCGTAAGCACGTACGGTCCGCACACCACGCGCCCGTCATCTGCTGTAATCTCTCCGTCCGACTTATTCTCGTATATGTGCTTCGGAACTATACGGAATGAAGTCATATTTGAGAGTTCGCGTATATTCGCCGAGACAAGCGTAAGCGAAATCGACCTTTTGTCATCGGACAGCAGATAACTCTCATACTTTTTGCGGGTAATTTTTATACTTCCGTCATTGTCCGCTGTTTTATCATTGAAAACGGCTTCGCCGCGGGCGTCGTTGTAGTTGAGCGTAAAAAGTATATCCTCCGCCGTAACCTCTGCGCCGTCCGACCATTTCAGGTTTTCAAGCACGGTAAACGTCCATGTTTTTGAATCTACTGTGCTGTACGTCGCAATCAGTGGTTTATAATTCCCGTCCGCCGTCTGCGATACGAGGGGCATATCCGAATTGCCCGAGGCGAGCATGTCGTAGTTATATTCTCCGCGCACGGCTCTTTCTATAAGAGCCGTAGTACCTATATAAACGGTATCAGTGTCTTTTTTGTCTCTGTCGCACGCGCACAACGCAAGACTCGCACAAAGCAGAACGACGGCTACGATTAAAGCGATTATCGGCTTTTCACAACGCTTCATCATCCGTCTCTCCTTTTGTATTTTTCAGCACGAAATTGCAGTTTTCATACGTGTAAACAGAGTCGCAGAAATTCTCTACGAGCTCTTTATCGTGGCTTATAAGCAGCACGCCCATATTCCTTTTTATTACAAGCTCCTTAATCCTTGCAAGCACGTTCGCCTGCGTGGATACGTCAAGCATCGAAGTCGCCTCGTCGAGGATAAGCAGCTTGGGACTCAGCAAAAGGCATTTTGCAATAGCGACTCTTTGAGCTTCTCCGCCGGATATAGCGCTCGGAAACGAGCCCAAGGTCTCCTTTGCAAGATTCATTTCGACGGCAATATTCTCTACGACAGCCTTTTGCTCCGCGCGGGATTTCGCGAGCTTGTTGTAGCTTACGATTTCATAGAGCGACGCGCCTATCCGCTGAACGGGATCTAGCGCGGCATACGGCTGCTGATACACCGTCTGAATACGTTTGCCGACCTTGCGCTTATACTTCACTTTATCCGAGCAGACAAGCTCTCCGTCCGCATATATTTCGCCTTTGCCTAGCTTCTCTATTCCGCAGAGTATCTTTGCGAGCGTAGATTTGCCGCAACCGCTGTCTCCGTACAGTCCGGTGATTTTTCCATACTCAAAACAAAGGTTGACGTCTTCGAGCACTACCTTTTTACCGAAAGACTTAGATAAGGATTTTATCTCAATCACAGCGCGCACCTCCGCATATGACCGCCCTCCTCGATACGCGGAATTTCGCCTTTACATTCTTCGCAGGCAATCTCACAACGCGGATAAAAGGGACAGTCTCCCTCGTTTTTGCGCAATACGGGAGTCTGCTTCATCCCGTTTTTCGCAAGCGCCGACAAAAGGGACTGCGTATACGGGTGCTTGGGGGCAGTCGATACTATTGCCGCCTCCCCGCTCTCGACAAGTCTGCCCGAGCAAAGCACGCCTATGCGGTCGCACGCGCCCGCAACCTGCATATCGTGTGTAATGAAAAGTTTTGCGGCGGACGGAAACAGCTCTGAAATACGCTTTACGAATACCGTTTTATCAACATAGTTCAAGCCGTTTGTCGCCTCGTCGCAGATTATCAGCTTCGCATGCGAGCATAGCGCAAGCGCTATAGTCACCCTCTGCGCCATTCCGCCCGACAGCTGAAACGGATACAAATTCAAAATTGCCGCCGCGTCTTCAAAGCCCGCTTTGACGAGGTTGTCTATACACGCGGCTTTAAGCGCATCGCCCTTCAAACCCATCCGTTTCAGACTGTCATAAAGGTGATACTTTACCTTCCTCGTAGGATTGAGACAGTCAGCTCCGCTCTGGGGAATATACGCGATTTCCTTACCCAAGATTTTTCGTACGGTTTTTAAGTCGGACAAATCCACGCCGCAAAAAACCATACTGCCTCCCGTCTGCCTTACGTTTTCGGGGAGCAGCCGCATAATCGATTGCGCAATCATGGTTTTGCCCGCACCCGTCTCGCCGATAAGCGCAAGCCTCTCGCCCTCTTCGATATCGAAATCGACGTCTCTGACTATAACGCGGCTTCCTCCTTTGATTTTCGCCGTTATTTCTCCGCTTTTATAGCTTAAAACCATATCTCTCCAAAACGGCACAATTCGCTGAAAAACATTCGCTACCGAACAATTTTGCGCCTTTTGTTCAATAATACGACATTTTAACCGTTATGTCAAATTTGTAGGTTATTTTCCGCATTTACAAACGATATAGAACACGCTATAATATAACAAATACAATGTTCGATAGCGGACGGGAGTCAGATTATGGACAGAAGACAGCTGAAAACCCAACAGGCGATAAGACAGGCTTTCTTTGAGCTTATGAAGAGGAAAACCTATTCAAAAATAACAGTGCAGGATATCCTTGACGAGGCAAACGTGGGACGCTCGACCTTTTACGAGCATTTCAGGACAAAGGAGGAACTGTTGCACGCAATATGCGCGGATATTTTCTCTCACGTATTCTGCCCTTCGTTGGAGCCCGAAATGCGTCACGACTTTTCCAACACAAACGATTTCAGACATATCGTAATCCATATGTTCTATCATTTCTACGAGGATAAAGAGGAGCTCAAAGGCATACTCGGCTCCGAAAGTAAGGAGATATTCGTACAGGACTTGCGGGGCTATTTGGGCGAGCTTGTCTATGACTACGTATTCAAGGTATATAAAAACGCGGTCTTTCCCGAGGACTTGCTTGTCAACCATATCATAACCTCCCTCATCGAGCTTACGTTATGGTGGATAAAAGGCGATTGCAAGGAGACTCCCGAACAGATTGCCGAATACTATTTCGCACTGATACTACCCGTGCTTTCGGCATAACGCGGCGGACGATATCAAAGCGGAATTTATGAACCGTCTTCGGATTCCTTTCATAAGAAAAGCGATACGCGTGCGTATCGCTTTTCTTATTATAGTTTTCATATGAAATGACAAAACGTAAGTTACGGGATTGTCATAAAAAGTAAACTTGTCCTTGCTCTATTCCTGAATTTCTTCCTGCAATTTAAGCCATTCCGTCTCGAAAGGGGCAAGCTCGCAGTTAAGCTCTTCTATCTGTTTTTCAATTTCGGCAATCTTGATATAATCCGTATAAACAGTCTCGTCTTCGCACAAAGCGGTCTTTAACATATCTATTTTATCGGTTAAAACCTGCATTTTGCTTTCAAGCACGCCTATGCGGTGAATTTTTTTGTTGCGCGCTGCTGATTCGGAAACGGGCTTTCCTTTCTTTTTTACGACAGTCTTGCCGTCCGTCCTGTCTTCATTCTCCGTCTGCGCTTTTTGCGCCTCGTATTCGGCATACGTTCCCTCGAAAACGCGCGCGCCGCCGTCGTCGAAAACTATAAGCCTGTCGCATATGCGGTTTATAAAATATCTGTCGTGCGACACCGTAATAATAGTGCCCGTATACTCTGCAAGCATTTTTTCAAGAGTCTCTTTCCCGATAATGTCCATATGGTTTGTCGGCTCGTCTAGAATGAGTATATTAGGTCTGCGTTTGAAAATCTTACAAAGAGCAAGTCTCACCTTTTCGCCGCCCGACAGGTCGCAGATTTTCTTGAAAACGTCGTCGCCGCAAAACAGGAACGCCCCGAGCGCGGTGCGCACCTCCGTATCGCTGAGCATAGGAAAGTGATTGTGAAAATCCTCCATAACGGTAAGCGTGGAAAAGCTCTGCGTAAGCGTCTGGTCGAAATAGCCGACCTCCGCGTGCAATCCGAACACCGCGCGCCCCTCGAGCGCGGGAATAAGTCTCATCACGGTTTTTATGAGCGTGGACTTTCCCGTGCCGTTATTGCCTATTATGCCCACCTTTTGTCCGCGCGTCACGGTCATATCCAGCCGTCCCAGCTCGTCCGTATAGCCGAACGAAAGGTTTTCAATCACAAGCGCTTTTTCGACGGTCTGATATGCGGGCTGAAAATTGGCGTGGAAAGTGCTCTTATCGAAGCCCGTAGGCGTGCCTACCTCGCCTATTCTGCTTATCTGCTTTATTTTCGCCTGCACCATGGCGGCCTTCGAGGCTTTATATCTGAACCGCTCGACAAGCGCGTTGAGTCTTTCTATTTCCTTTTTTCTGAGCAACGAATTTTTCAGCGCTATATCGTAATTCTGCTGCTTCTGCGCGACGAACGCGGTGTAATTCCCGCTGTATCTCGTCGCCTCTCCGTACTCGATTTCGTACACCGCTCCGACGATTTTGTCGAGGAACATTCGGTCGTGCGACACTATTACGCAAGCGTTTTTGTAATCGATAAGATACTTTTCAAGCCACTCTATCGCCTGTAAATCCAGATGATTCGTCGGCTCGTCGAGCAACAAAAAGTCGGGCTTTGACAACAGCAATCTCAAAAGCGCGATTTTCGTACGCTGACCGCCCGAAAATTCCACGAGCGGCTTTTGCAAATCCGCTTCCGAAAATCCGAACTTCTTTATCGCGGTCATATACTCTTTCTTATACGTATATCCGCCCAGTCGTTCGTATTTGTCGTGCAATCCCGAATATATGCCCGCGTTTCGTTCGCTTCCGTCCTCTTGCAGCCTTGCAAGCGCCCTTTCCGTTTCAGCCTCGACTTCCAGCAGCTCGGCGTATGCCTCCGCAATCTCGTCGAGCATCGTTTTCGTCCTATCGTCGTTGGACGTCTGCTTCAAAAATCCTACGACGGGATTTCCGACGGATATCATTCCGCAAACCTCGCCGTCCGCGCCCTTTTCGCATTCCAGCTGACCTGCAAGGATTTTGAGCAAGGTGGTTTTTCCGCATCCGTTTCTGCCCACGAGCGCGATTTTTTCCTTTTCGCGTACTGTGAAATTCACCTGCGTAAGCACAGGCACTCCGTCGTATTCCAAAGCTCCGTTGACGACTGAAATCTGTTTCATACTTTCACCGATTTATGTTTTACGAAAATATTATAATCGCCGACGTCCGTTCCGTCAAATGCCTTTGCGCTCAGAAAAAATAAAGCCCTACAAGCGTAGGACTTTATCGATAATTTTTCATTTCACGTTCGGGTTACGACCTGAATATCCTTTATATTTATTTCGTTGCCCGTGACCAGATACGTGTTGTAGCTCCCGCAATGAGGGCACTTCTTTGCGTACTCCGTCGTCTTATACGTCTCGCCGCAGTCCTGACAGTAGGACAGTCCTTCGAGAATTATAAGCTCCAATTCGCAGTCCTGCAAATACTTTGTCTTTTTCTTGGACCACTCGAAGCAATCTCTGAACAAGTCGGGCACCACCGAGGAAACCTCGCCGACCTCCAACGAAAGCCTTGCGACCTTTTCCACATTATTTTCCTCGGCGACCTTCTCGACCTGCTCTATTACGTGAACCACTATACCTAATTCGTGCATTGTTATCTACCGAGGCTGGGATTGGAGTTGCCCGTATACGGATTCTCCTTGTTAAACGCCTTGCTGCTCTTCTTGTAAAGGCGGCGTTCCTTAGCAAGCATTCTCGCTTCCTTCGAGCCCGAATGAGCGATTATCTTAAAGCTGCGCTTTACGGCATAAGCAAGCAGTCCGCCGACCTTCTTCTCTGCGACTCTCATTGTGGAGTGCTTCGGATGGTCTCTGAAAAGATGTATCGCGTCAAATTGGCACTTAGTCGTGCAAAGTCCGCAGCCTATGCACTTGTTGGGATCGACGTAGGAAGCTCCGCATCCGAGGCAACGGTTGGTTTCGATCTTGACCTGCTCCTCGGTGAGCGTCTTATGCGCGTCTTCAAAGGAGTTTTTGAAGTCTTTGGAATCGTCCATACCCGCTTCCTGTCTGCCTGCCTTGTCATATGACGGATACGTCAGATCTTCCTTATCGAGAGGCGTATACTGTCTTCTGTCTCTGCCGATAGTCATATGCGCGGCGGGACGTACGTGACGGTGCAGACTCTCTGCCGCCTCGTGACCCGCGGCAATCGCGTCGATAACAAATCTCGGACCCGTGAACACGTCGCCGCCGACGAAGATGTCGGGGTCTGCGGTCTGATACGTGAACTTATCCGCGACGGGATAGTTGCCGTGCCAGAACTCAACCTTTGTGCCTTCGAGCAGCTTGCCCCACTCGATTGTCTGACCGATTGCAAATATGATTTTATCCGCTTTGACGGTGATAGTCTCGTTTTCGTCGTAAACGGGCGCGAATTTCTCCGTCTTGGGGTCGATAGTGCGCAGACACTTCTTGAACACTATGCCCGTGACCTCGCCCTTCTCGCCGACTATAACTTCCTTGGGTCCCCAGCAGTTGTTGATAGAGATATTCTCCTCTATCGTCTCCATAATCTCCTCGTCGTTTGCAGGCATCTCGTCCTTTGCTTCGAGGCAGTACATGCTTACGGATTTAGCGCCTAAGCGGTGCGCGTTTCTCGCGCAGTCTATTGCGACGTTTCCGCCGCCCACAATCACCACGTCTCCGTCGAATTTTTGCTTTTTCTCAAAGGATTCGCGCAGATAGTTGACCGCTATGTCCGTTCCGACGGCGTCATCGTTGGCAACGTTCGGACGTCTGCCGCCCTGACAGCCGATAGCTACGTAGAACGCCTTATAGCCCTGCTCCTTAAGCTGAGCGATAGTGATATCCTTGCCGACCTCGACTCCGCACTTAATCTCCGCGCCGAGCTGTCTGATGATTTCGATTTCCGCTTCGATGACGTCCTTTTCGAGCTTATAAGCGGGTATTCCGTACGTAAGCATTCCGCCGGCGACGGGGTTTTTCTCGAATACGGTGGGCTTATATCCCATTTGTGCGAGATAATACGCCGCGCTAAGACCCGCGGGACCCGCTCCGATAATGGCTATCTTCTCGCCGAACTCTCCGTAAACGGACTGTACGAGCTTTTCGGGCATATAGCGGTTTTCGGATTTAATTTCCAGATCCGCAACATACTTCTTTATCGCGTCTATGGAAACGGGCTTGTCGATCATGCCTCTCGTGCACGCGTCCTCGCAACGCTTGTTGCAAACGCGGCCGCAGACTGCGGGGAACGGGTTTTCCGTCTTTATCATCGCAAGCGCTTCCCTATACTTGCCCTGCTTTGCGAGGTTTATGTACGCCTGAACGGGAACATGCGCGGGACACGCCGCTTTACAGGGCGCGCTTCCGCTCTTGTACGTATTGGACATTCTCGCCGTATCGCGATAAGCCTCGTCCCAAGCATACTTGCCCCAGATATTGTTGTCGGGAAGCGCGATATGCGGATATTTCACCTCCGTGCCGTCCTTGTGGCAGAGCTTCTGACCGAGCTTGACCGCGCCCGCGGGACAAACCTCTACGCACTTGCCGCAAGCGACGCAGCTCTCCTTGTCGACCTTTGCAGTATACGCGCTTCTCGAAAGATTGGGCGTGTTGAACAGCATAGAGGTACGCAAGGCGTTGCATATCTTGACGTTGCAGTTGCAGATGTCGAAAATCTTTTCAGAGCCGTCTATATTTGTAATCTGATGGACGTATCCGTTCTTTTCGGCGAGCTCGAGAATTTCGAGGGCGCGTTTCTTATCTATGTAATGAGCGCGACCCGTCTCTACGGCATAGTCCGCCATATCGCCGACCTGAATACACCAGTCGTCCACGTCGTCCGTACAGCCGTCGCCCAGCATTGCGCGAGACGCTCTGCACGAGCATATGCCCGCCGACAGGTGTCCGTCGTATTTCTGCAACCAGTGGGATATCTTTTCGATATCCATAGCCTTGTTCTCCGACTGTATCGCTTTCTCCACGGGTATAACGTGCATACCTATGCCGTCGCCTCCCGCAGGAATCATCTGCGTGATACCCGCAAGCGGAATAAACGTCATACGCTCGAAGAAATTCGCCACCGTGGGGTTTTTCTCTATGCGCTCGACGGTGGAATTGAACAGCTCCGCCGAGCCCGGCACGTAAAACGGCACGCGGTATCTCTTCACGCGCGGTCTGTCTTTCAACTCGCCGTCGTGACCGTAGTTATCGCCGTAATCGTATTCGATTATGCCGATATTGGACATTTCCTCGTACAAATCTTTGAGCTTGTTGATATCGTATTTCTTGTGCATCTTGTGAAGCTCTTCAAGCGTATAATACTTACGCAGCTTCATTTTGCTACAAAGCTCGCACATTTCGGGGGTCAAAACCTCTTTGAGTCCCCAATACTCGGGCGCGTCCGAACCGAAGCCCGCAATCTTATGCGCGACCACGTCCGTAATCTTCTTGCCCAACTTAACATAGCGCTTGTCTACGTTTTTTTCGCCCTGATACTTACTTGTGACTTTTTTGTCCTTACACTGCTCAGGCATTGTAATTTTTCCCTCCGTCTGAGATTATTTTTATAAAATAATTCGCCGCCTCGTCCATATTCTCCCCAGTTTTGGCGGAGATAGGGATTACGGTCGAATTATTGTTTCTGATTTTTATATTTTCGACGCACCTGTCGAGACTGAAATTGAAATACGGCGCGGCGTCGATTTTGTTTATAAGCACAAGGTTGCACTTTTGATATATCAAAGGATATTTCAGAGGCTTGTCGTCTCCCTCGGGCACGGACAGGATAGTCATATCCAAATGAGCGCCCGTATCGAACTCCGCGGGACAGACGAGATTTCCTACGTTTTCAAGGAAAACTATGTCCAGATCGTCAATGCCCAGCTCGTCGAGCCCCTGCCTGGTCATAGCAGAATCCAAATGGCACATTCCGCCCGTGTGAAGCTGTATGGACTTGCATTTCGTCATGTCCGCGACCTTAACCGCGTCCACGTCCGAATCTATATCCGCCTCCATGACGCCCACGCGGAAGCGCTCGCCGAGTCTGTTTATAAGCGAAATGAGCGTAGTAGTCTTGCCCGCTCCCGGTGAAGACATTACGTTGACCAAAAACACGTTTTTGGATTGCAGATATTCGCGCAGACCGTCTGCTTCTCTGTCGTTGTCCTCGAAAACGCTTTTTGACAAATTGATGGTACGCACACTTCCCATAATTAGCATTATAAAACAAATTATCCGAAAATAAAATAGCTTATTACTATTTTTTTGAAATTTTCCATAATTTTCTCAAATATTTCAATTCATGTATTTAATTTATTTGCGTTCTTATGTCCTTAAGCATTTATTTGGCATACAAAGCGGCTTAATCACATTTGTAAGCATTTCGGCAAAATTAAAAGGGCTTCCGTGCGGAAACCCTTTTAACACCAATTCCGGTCGTTTACTTAAAAAATCTTCTTATGAGGTCTTTGCTGTACTCAACCGTTTCTTCCATATCGCCGAAGGACATAACTTCGCCCGCATAATAGGTGTTGTCAGTGCCCTGCATTGCTTCCACCTTATCGTACCAGCCGTCCGCATAGTCCTTGGAATTTACGTGCGGGAAATAATACCAGTCGTCCACGCGCTCCACCTTTTCGACCTTCTTGCCGCACTTAGCCATATCGTCGAGAGTCATCTGCTTCGCCTTTTCATACGGCACGTCCTCCATACCCTCGTGGTTTCTCAGCGTGAACGTAACGACAGGCTGAGCGCCCCACGACTCATCCTCCTTGGGAACGGCGGTATGTCTCCAACGGTGATAGAAAACCATAAGTTTTCCGAGAGTATCGTTGGTCATGTGGTCGAAGAAGTAATAAGACGTTTCGGGCGTGTTGTCGTCCGCGGTACGCACAGCCATCGTGAAGTATTCCTTATGCTGTATCTTGGAGAAGAGCTCCTTTTCCTCCGCGCGCGGGTCGCCGTATTTGAGGAACATTTCGAGCGGCGTGCAGATGATGAGCTTGTCGAACTCTTCCGTCGCGCCGTTTACGGTGACGTACACCTTTCCGTCCTTACGTTCTACGCCCGTAACCTCGCTGTTGAGAAGCGCGGGATGTTTGAGGTGCTTGTTGACAGCCTCCCAAATAGACTGAGTGCCGTCGTACCAAGTCCAAAGACGGGTCGGGTCGAGGAACTGTCTGACCGTAAACGCGTCAAGATATTTGAGGACGTACGCAGCGGGGATTTCGTCGAAATAGCCGTAACCGAAAGAGGTAAACGGTCCGCGCCATACGAGCTCAACGCTCTCGCATTTGTTCATTTTCAAGAAATCGATGAACGGCATGGAGAGGTCTTTCAGATTGGGGTTCACGCCCTCTATATGATTGAGTCTCTCTTCGGGAGAGGGGCAAAGACCCTCGTATCTGCCCTGCGCCACTCCGCGGTGACCGTTGACGTCGTAGCCCTTGTATTTGCTGTTGAGAAGTTTGGTCATCTTGTTGAGGTTGTGCAGCTTTTTGACCTTATCGATGATGGTCATTTTGTAGGGGCTGCCGTCCGGCTTCTTGTATTTACGTCCCATAGGAGGACCGTCGTGTACGGGGCGCTCGTCGCCGAATTCGCCTCTGTGCTCGTGTTTAAGCTGACCGAACTCCTCGCATTCCGCAACGGCGAAGTATGTATCGCATCCCATGACCGCGCCCATTTCGATTGTTTTCTTTTCCCACTGCTTTGTCTTCTTGTTGTAGACGTCCATAAGAGGCGAAAACGCTTTGCCGCCGACGTGGTCGGTTTTTTCATAGATTACGTAATTGTTGTAACCCGCTTTTTCGAGATACATAGCCGCGCTGGTGCCCGCAGGACCGCCGCCGATAATACATATCCTCTGATTTTTATCTTCCATATTTCCCTCCTTTTAGGAAATTATATTATTATCTTTACTTTACTATCAGTTCGCCGAAAAGTAAATATCAAAATGGAAAATTTATCCTGTTTTTTTAACATTTCGGCAAACAATTTTCCAAATACCTGCTACAAACGTACAAAAACGCCGTATAAACGCCGTTTCAGTCAGTCTGCGACTTTTGCGATTTCGCCCTCGACGTAGCTTACGAGGCCGTCCATACCCTCTCCCGTCGCCGCGGATACGAAGAATACGGGCGCGTCGGGCTTGCGCATACGCACGTTCTTTTCCGCGCTCTCGATAGAGAAGTCAAACGCGGGCAAAACGTCCTTTTTCGTGACCGCAACGGCGGACGCCACCTCGAACATAAGCGGATATTTGAGCGGCTTGTCGTCGCCCTCCGGCACGGACAAAATGACCAGATTCGCAGTCGCACCCGTATCGAATTCCGCAGGACAGACGAGATTGCCGATATTTTCAAGTATCACCAAATCCAAGTCGTCCACACCGAGCGCGCAAAGGGAATCGTACGACATCTGACAGGTAAGATGACACGCTCCGCCCGTGTGTATCTGTATGGTTTTCACTCCCGTTTTCTCGGCGACTGTATACGCGTCAACGGCGGAATCTATATCCGCCTCTATCACGCCTATTCTGTATCTGTCTTTAAGTCTGTTCACAAGATTTACTATAAGCGTAGTCTTTCCGCTCCCCGGCGATGACATAATGTTGAGAAAACATATCTTTTTTTCTTTAAGCTCTGCTCTGATACTCTTCGCCTGCTCGTTGTTTCTCGAAGCAATATCTTCTTTTATTTCCAAAACACGTACGTTTTCCATAACTTAATTATATTATATTCTTTCAATCTTATCAACCTATTTTTACCATAAATGACTATGCGCAAATTCGGTTGACGAGCACAAACAAATTTATTATACTGAATATGTATGTTGTTTTATATATAATATACAATAAAAAGTTTTACTGAGGACGGTTTATGGAAAAGAAGACGACTTCCAACCACAAACGCCAGATTTGGAACAACAAAAATCAGCGCATTATGCTTACGGTCATTCTTGTAGGGGTGATAATTTTCGCGGTGATTTTCAGTTTGCTGGGCGTGTATATGAGCCGCAACAGCAACGATACCATCGACCAAACCGGCGAAACGTATATGCTGAGTATGGGTTATCAGACTACTCAACGCTTCAACACCGTCATAAATCAGCGCATATCGATGGTTCAGGCGCTTGTTGAAGAATATTCTGTCGTGAATATCACAAGCACGATAAGCGTAAATGATAATATGACCGAGGATGATGTGCGCAACAGCATGAGTATGAGCGCGCAGCTGCGCGGCTTTGAGTTTCTGGCACTCTACTCCGTCGAGAATAAAGACGATATAGAAAACGGAAGCACCGTAGATATGCTGCTGGGCAACAACCTAGAAGTCACCGACAGGCTCCCTTTCCGAGATTCCGTAATAAAGGGGGAAAAGAAAATCGCTGTCGGCAGCGGCGAAACGAGCGACGGAACGATAGACATCAATATCGTTATCATCAGCATTCCCACGGACAAATTCAATATGCGAGACAAGGACGGCAATTCGCTTAACAGAAAGAGCATGTCTTTGATTGCGGGCATAACCAATAAAGACTTTATGGACATGCTCTCCTTCAACGAGGCGCCCGATATTATGGCGACCGATTCCTTTATCGTAAGAAAGGACGAGGATCCCAATTCGGACAACAAAAATTCCTTCGTCTTGAAGCGTAAGGATGTGGAATTCGGATATTTTTCTGAATATCTCCATTCGGAATTCGCAGATACCGAAATCAATACGCACATAATACTCGACGAACTCAACGAAAAGATGCAGCTCAACACCTCCTATTCCAACATTCTGCATCTTGACGGTCATCATATCCATATGTACTGCAACAGACTCGATATGTCGGAATGGTATCTGATAACCATTATGGACAACGCGCATCTGGACACAATTATAAAAGATCTCGGCAATCAGTGGACGATTATGATTGTCATAGCGGTTGTAATTATAGTCGTGATATTGCTTGGCATATTCCTGCTTTATATGCACTTCAACAAGCAGAATATCGCTCAGTTGCAGCTTGCGCGAACGGAAGCGCTCGAAGCGAGCAAGGCGAAGAGCGAGTTTTTGTCCAATATGAGCCACGACATCCGCACGCCTATGAACGCAATCGTAGGTATGACGGCTATCGCAAGAGCGAATATCGAAGACCAGCAGCACGTGAGCGACTGCCTCAAAAAAATCGCGCTTTCAAGCAAGCATCTGCTTGGTCTTATCAACGACGTACTGGATATGTCCAAAATCGAAAGCGGCAAGATGACTTTGAATATGGAGCAGATTTCCATACGCGAGGTTTTGGACGGCATAACCACTATCGTGCAGCCGCAGATGAAGATAAAACGTCAGAAATTCAACGTCTCCGTAAACAGCATAAAGCAGGAGAACGTCTATTGCGACAGCGTACGCCTCAATCAGGTGTTGCTCAATCTGCTGTCCAACGCAATCAAGTTCACCGCCGAGGAAGGCACAATATCCCTCTCACTTTCGCAGGAAGACTCCCCTCTCGGCGAAGATTACGTACGCACGCACGTCTACGTAAAGGACAACGGCATAGGCATGTCCGAGGAATTCCAGAAGAAGATATTCGAGTCCTTTACGCGTGAAGACAACATGCGCGTCCACCGCACCGAGGGCACCGGTCTCGGCATGACTATAACCAAATATATTGTCGACGCGATGAAAGGCACTATCGAGCTCCACAGCGAACTCGGCAAGGGTACGGAATTCCACATAGCGCTTGACCTTGAAAAAGCTCTTATTCCCGACGAAGAGATGCTTTTGCCCAACTGGAAGATGCTCATCGTCGACGACGACGAACAACTGTGCGAAACCACGCTTGCCTCGCTCAAAGAAATCGGCATCGACGCGGAATGGACGCTCGACGGAGAATCCGCAGTGGAAAAAACCGTCATGGCTCACGACAGAAACATGGACTACGACGTCATTCTCATGGACTGGAAGCTCCCCGGTATCGACGGACTTGAAACCGCAAAACAAATCCGCAACCGTCTCGGTGAAAATGAAGTACCCATTTTGCTTATCTCCGCCTACGATTGGGGAGAAATCGAAGAACAGGCGCGCGCTGTCGGTATTTGCGGCTTTATCAACAAACCGCTGTTCAAGTCTACCCTCTATTACGGACTCAAACAATTTATCGGTGAAACGGATAAGAACAAGAGCGATGACGCGAGCCCCAAAAAAATCAACCTCGAAGGCACGCACGTGCTCGTTGCAGAGGACAACGACATAAACTGGGAAATTGCGGAAGTTCTTCTTGACAGTATCGGAATAAAGTGCGACCACGCAGAGAACGGTCAGATTTGCGTGGATATGCTGAAAAATTCCGAGGCTGGAACGTATCAGGCGATTCTTATGGATATCCGTATGCCCATCATGACAGGTTACGACGCGACAATCGCAATAAGAAAGCTCGACCATCCCGATAAGGACTTGCCCATAATCGCTATGACCGCGGACGCGTTTGCGGACGATATGAAAAAATGTCTCGAATGCGGCATGCAAGCGCATATCGCAAAGCCCATCGATATCGATACGGTACAACAAACGCTCGCAAAGTTTCTGAAAAAATAATCGGTAAAATTTATACGGGAGGCGCCTTGGGCGCCTCTTTTATATATTCCGTTTGCCGTTATTGCTTTGGCATTAAAACAAAGTCGCATGCAAATGGGAGACGGTTTTGACAGATTGCAAAGCACTTGATTAAAGACGTATAAAAAAGCAAGCCGTTTCCGACTTGCTTTTTGATTGTTATAATTCTGTAAAAATTCTTATGCCGCCACTGTCAAACGTACCTCTTCGCTGATGAGATTAGTTTCGGGCGCATCTGATTTGTATATCTTTGTTATTACGAGTATATAGTTGTCGCCGTCTTTTTCAAAACCAAATTCTGCGAAAGTGGAAGTAGCGGTTCTTTCCGCTGTGAAATTTTTAGCCGCATATGCCTGATTGCGAGCAGAAGCCTCGATATTATACGAATGTCCCGCAAATCCGGCAGGCGTAAATTTGATAACATATTTTGAAGCATTGGCATTCCAAGAAATCGCGACTGTCGTATACGTAGAATAAAACGCGCTGCCATCGCTCGTAGTAAAGTTCTTACCGGCTACTTCTGCCAAAGCTGTGACGACAAAGTCGCTCTCTTCTTCGTCGCCGTTGCTCAGCGTGAACTCGCCGTTTGTGAGAAGCTGGTCGTTGTTATCGCACAAATAGATTTTGGACTTATCCGCGGCAACCAAGATGTAATAATCAACTTTTCCGTTTCCTTTTTTACCCATTGTCGCCTTGAAATACAGAGAGTCCGCGCCGTACTCATCTGGCTTTACCGCACCTAAGTCCGAATCCAATAACGTCGCAGAAGCGTGCGTTTCATCGGAAAAATAATATTCGACGGTGTTATTATCGAAATCGATGACAAACTTGATATACGTTTCACCGCCTTGACTAAACATAGCGTTTACTATAGGCGTCGTACAGTTTCCCAAGAACATTATTCCCTCGATAGGCGTTTCAACGGTGGATTGCCAAATAGCTTTAAGCACGACTATGTCGCCTGCATTCGCATATGCATTCACATTTTCCTTATACTCTCCCTTTTCGGTGCCGTTCACAACAAGCATCCACGCCTTGAATTCGCAGTTTTCGGGAGCGGTGTAGGTATTTACGGGCGTAGTAAACTTATACGAGTCTCCGAATTCCGTCGGAGTTATACCTGCGGGAGCGTTTCCCGTTCCGCCGTTCGCGTCAAAAGAAACTGTGGGAGGTGCGGGCTCAACGTATGGGAACACGTAGGTCTTGTTGTTGTACGTGACAGAAAGAGCCGTAAGCGCTTCATTCTCGAACGTGCCGGTAAATCTGGCGCCGCCGTCTGTGAGCGTAACGGTCAGTTGAGTTCCCGAAAGCGTATACGTAAAGGGAATATCACCGCCTTCAAAAAGCATAATATATCCCGTGTTATTGTTGAGTTCCATATAGAACATCGCAATTTCTCCGGTCTCGTCACAGCAGGCAAAATAGGAAAGAACTTCCCACTGCGCTACAAACACGACGTCACCGTTAAGCTCGTAGTTTTCGCCTACTTCATAGATTTTATCGGAAGCGTCACCCTGCAACTTCCAGCCGCTGAGAATATAATCCTCATCTATCACAAAGGGATTTCCGAGCTCGCTGAGGGATTTCAGCGAAATATTACTGCCCTTATTGCCCTTATAAACCTTATCCGCGCCCGTGGCGTGATTGCCTGCTTTATAGGTTACGCTATGCTCGATTGCGCCCCACTTCGCCATAAAGGTTACGTTTGAGGCGGGCATTATAAAGCTGTCGCCGGGCTGATAAGTCACGCTATAATTACCCTCTACAAACCAGCCTTTAAATTCGTAGTTAGGCAAAAGAGCGGCAAACCAAGTATTGGCGGGAAGCTCTATTTCATCTCCCGCATACTTTTGTACGCTCTGAGGAGCCGTTCCGCTCGCCTGCTCGGCGCTCGTCGCAAAAGACAAAGTGTATGCGGTCGGTTGATTTTCATTCCAGACGGCTGTAAACGTAACGCCTTTTGCGGGCATTGTAAATTCCGCGCCGGCCTCATACGTCTGTCCTCCGTACGACCATCCGCCGAAAGTGTGGTTCTCCATAACAAGACCCGTTGACGCGGCAAGACTGAACTTTGCGCCCTGCGCTTTCGCGGTCTCGGTGGGGACGGTACCCGTCGCGCCGTTGATGTCGTAGGTCACGCTATAAGTCGTAGGCGTAGGTTGCTCCTCGCCTCCGCCCTGCTCGGGAGTCCATACTGCCGAAAATTCGACCGCATTCGCAGGCATCGTGAACTTTGCTCCCGCGTTATAGGTCTGACCTCCGTACGACCATCCGCCGAAAGTGTGATCTGCTTTTGCAAGCTCGCCTGCCGCGGGAAGCGTAATTTCCGTTCCCTGCGCATATTCGCCGCCGGACGGAGCCGTGCCCGTAGATCCCGCGCCGCCGACGTAAGTCACCGCGTATTTCACGGGTTCGGAAGTACTCGGGTTATCGGGATTGCATGCAACCGCCAAAAGCCCGATTGCCAACACCGTAGCTATTACGAAAAGCACTTTCAAAAATTTGTGTTTCATAAATCTATCTCCTTATAAAGTTATTTTTTAGTTATCCGGCCGAATAAAGCAGTCTAATC
Source organism: uncultured Clostridia bacterium (assembly GCA_947382865.1). GTDB lineage: Bacteria > Bacillota > Clostridia > Christensenellales > CAG-917 > CAG-475. Next base: position 13,707 of record CANDBF010000015.1, on the reverse strand, counting down.
CGCATAGAAATGACATTTTGTTCTTCGGCACGACGCATAGGTCGGATTTTTGTTCACTGCTGCGTATACGAGTAGGTAAACGTATCGCCGTCGACCGTAACCGTAATCGTGAACTTTTTGTTTTTATACTGTCTCTCGAATACGTACGTATCGCCCTGCGCGCTCTTTACGTAAACGCCGTAATCTTCGTTTTCGGGAAGCATAATCTCGTTGCCACTGCCGTCAATGTCCGCGACTATTTTCAGCGTGCCGTAAACGTAGATATAGTTTGCCGTGAAATGCAACGTAAGCAAGCTTCCGTCCGAAGCGGTTATATGCACTCTTCTGTCGGCAACTTTCCTTTCGTAAACGAGCTTTTCACCCACAATCGCGATGTCGAAATCGTAGTATTTGCCGTCTTCGTCGAGATAGGATGATATGCGTTTGACGTTGTAACCCGAGACGTACACCTTGACCTGTCTGCCGTTGAACACCGCGTCCGCGTAGCCCGCATAGCCCGTATCCTCGAAATTCTCGGGCAAGAGATGCGTCGGGTCGCACGTCAGCGTATACTTGCCGTCCTCAGACGTATAAGTCGATATTCCCGAATACTTCTTAAAGTTGTATTCCGTAACGCCGATATTGAAAGAGATTATGCCGTTCTTATAGGTGCCTTCGATGATGTAATACGCGGCGTTTTCCTCGTCAAATTCATAGAAGGTAATATTTTCGCCCTCTATGCAGTACATCATCACGTAGGTGGACAAAATGAAGGCTCTGCCGTCCAGTTCGAGCGGGTCCGCGCCGTCGAGATAAAGTCCCTTTTCGTCGCCCGACTCGATATAAAGATGCCTGTTGTACGGAGCAAAAGTAGGCTCGTTGTAGCAATCCAGAACAACGTTAATATCGTTCACCTGAATACGGGTTGCGATATTCCCGTTAAAGACCTTTCCGCCCATCGTCGGAGCGGCGTCACCCGTAAGCTCGACAAACAGCGGACCGTGCGAAAGCTGCATATTGGTCTCCGTAAACGCATAGCTTCCAATGCTCTCGATATTTGCGCCGATTATGACGCGCCTGAGCTCGTAACAGCCTGCGAACGCACTCTCGCCTATATCGACCACGGACGGCAGACGGATTATTCCGTCCGAAACAGATCCGAGATTTTCGCACGCGGCAAATGCGCCTATGCCTATTTGAGTAACGTTTGCAAAATCTACGCTTTCGAGGTTGTAGCACATCTCGAACGCGCCCTCGCCTACAACCGTTACGCCTGCAAGGTCAATGCTCTTCAAGCCTTCCAAACCTCTGAATACAAACGACGCGATTGACGTAACTCCGTCGGGGATAGTCAATTCGAGCGTTTCGGGAGCGTTCGGCTGAACGTTGTAACGCACGAGCACGCCGCGCTCGATTTCAAATTCGGGCAGAATAGTGACCTCAACGGAGCCCTTGATAGCGTACGGGCAATCTGTCCACGCCGCTTTGTACGCCTCCTGACAGCCCTCGGGAACTACGATAATAAGCCCGCTTCCCCATCTGAACGGATTGACATCGTTCGACCAGTCTATCGTTATTGGTGTTTTGGAGAGGAAAACTACACGCCTTAACGTATAATTGTTCTGGAATGCGAGCTCGCCTATGCTCGTAACTCCCGCGGGGATGGTTGCCGACACAATGGAAACGCCCGTTTTGAAATAGTTGAAAACGCCGTCCGCGATTTGCGTAACCTCGTCGGGGATTACGATTACGTTAGAATTGCCCTGATAGGAAATGAGCTTCGTGCCCGAGACGATATAACCCTCGGCACTCACCGTAAACGTCCTGTCCTGCCAGTTGACTACAAAGAACATTTCTCCGCCCGCGGTCGCGCTTCCGTCGTCGCCGACGATATAGGGAGTATAGATAAGAAGACTTCCGTCGCCGTCGTCGACCTTGAAATATCCCACGTACTCTATTCCGCCCTCGGCGGTATACTCGGCGCTTCCGTAGCCGTCGAGATACAGCGATGCGCCGTCGCCCGTTAGAGTCATATTCATATCCTCGTCATATTCGATATATACGGGGACGTTACCCGAAATCGAGTCTCTGATGACGTTGATTATAAACTTAAAGGTATAGCTTCCGTCCGCGGACGTAAAAACCCACTCGCCCGATTCGCCCTGATAATTCGGCGTTCCGCAATACTCGCCCTCGGCAACAACTGCGGTCGTATCGCTTACGGGGTCATATGACAGCCATTTTGCCACGCCGTAGCCGTTGAGCTCCAATTTATAGTTCAGCATATCGCCGTTTTCATACAGCAGATAGGAGCCGCTCTCCATTCCCATATAAGAGAAAGCTCCGATAAAATCGTTATCGTCCGAATCTATATTTATCTCGCCTTTGTTGAGCGACAGTATTATCTGCACCGACTCGCCGCTCTGAACGTCTCTGCCTGTGAAGTTGTAATCGCCGTACTCGTCGTCGTACTCGTAAAGTCCGTAATACAGGGTTTTAATCTGGTCGAAAATCACCTGTGAAATTATCGCTTCCCCGTATCCGTCGGCGGTAAATACATATTGCATATAGTCCTTGGTAATATAGTCATAGTACAGAAACATTCCGTCCAGTCCGTCGCAGAGCGCGTAAGTATTGTCGTCGTAAATGCGACCCTTTACGCTTCCGACCGTGCCGTAACCGTCGTTCTCGTTGAAAAAGAACTCAAAATCGTAATATTCGTCGTCCTCGCTCTCGCGCGGAGCGACAAATCCGAGCTTATTCGGCTTGCCTTCGCGCACCAGTATAACCGCACCGTTGCCCTTTCCTATGTATTCCGAATATAGATAGAGCTCCCCCTCGGCAAAACCCTGCGCCGAATCCAGCTCATACGCCCACTGCGCGTAAAGCGTGACGTCCTCTTCCCCTAGGACAAGCGAATCGCCCGCAAGATACTGCCCCTCTATTTTGCTGCCGAACTGCGATACGAGTCCGTTTCTTTTAGTTGACCAGCCCACAAAAAGCCAGCCGTCCGTCCCGTAATCTTTGCCGTCCTTGACGATAACGGTATCGCCCGTATTCCCGTAAGACGGCGTAACCTCTCCCGTAGGCTGAGCGACGGGTAGATTGAAAACGTATTCGACTCTTCTCGAACCGCGCGGAGCGGAAAACTTAGCGTAATATGTGACGTTTTGCGCAGGCATAACCGTAGGCAACGTGACGGGATCGCCTGAAAAATCCGCATTGTCGTACCAGCCCTCGAAAGTGCGGTTTTCAAGATACGGGTCGGCGGGCGGAAGTATCTGCGCACCCGCCTCCGCAGTTATGGAGGGTATATTCAGTCCTTCGGCTACAAAATCCATTTGATAGGTTGTCGGTTTGTTGCAGGCGCATATTGAAATGCAGATTATCAATACTATGACAATCGCTGCAATAAACTTAACGGGTCTGATTGTATTTGCTATCCTCTTCATATTTCCTCTCAGGCGTGTTGCGCACACACGCAAAAACAAAAAGTATCGTCTACAAAATATTCTTTTTCTTCGTAAAACTATGATATTAATTGATTTAGTATATCCCCTCCGTATCTGATTGTCAATTAAATTATCCACATTTTATACGCGGTTTTGTATAATCAATCAAAATATAAATTCAAAAAATCCCACTGCCGAGTAGGATTATAAAAAACAAAATGAATAATAATTTACAAAATTTGCATATCTAAACGCGAATATCCTGCGCGCCAAGCCGTTGTGCACATCAAAAAACGACCGACGCTCGTCGGTCGTTTTTTTTGTATTTGGCGGGTCTTACTTGACGGAGCGGAAAGTATATCCCTCCTTCTGACAAACTCTAAGCTGCATATTGAGCTGACTTATAAATTCCTTATTAGTCGCGGTCTTTACAATCATACCGATGAGGTTTTCCGTAGCATCGGCGTTATCGGTATTGGACAGCATCTTTCTGATGCCCCATGTGCCTTCCAGCTCGTCGGAGGTGAGCAGCAGCTCTTCCTTTCTGGTGCTGCTCTTTGCGAGGTCGATGGCGGGGAATATCCTCTTTTCGGACAGCTTTCTGTCGAGGTGAATTTCCATATTGCCCGTACCCTTGAATTCCTCGAATATAACGTCGTCCATGCGGCTGCCCGTCTCTATCAGCGCGGTCGCGATAATCGTAAGAGACCCGCCTTTGAAGTTCCTATCGGCATTGGCTTCCAGATTTCTCGCAGAGCCGAAGAAACGCTTCGGACTGTGCAGCGCGCCGGGGTCGAGACCGCCCGAAAGCGTTCTTCCAGTCGGCGGAATTGTGAGGTTATACGCGCGCGCGAGTCTCGTAAGGCTGTCGAGAAGGATCACGACATCCTTTCCCGTTTCTACGATACGTTTGCACCTTTCAAGCAGCATTTCCGCTGTTTTCGTATGGTGCTCGGGAAGCTCGTCGAAGGTCGAATACACCACTTCTCCGTTTATGGAGCGCTGCATATCGGTGACTTCCTCGGGACGCTCGTCGATAAGAAGCACCTTCAACACAACGTCGGGGTAGTTCTTCGTAATCGAACCCGCAATCATTTTAAGCAAGGTAGTCTTACCTGCCTTAGGCGGAGACACGATTATTCCACGCTGTCCCTTGCCTATCGGAGACACTAGGTCTATACAGCGCATCGCATATTCGCGGGGCTGGTTGGGGACTTCGAGGCGAAGACGGGTATTGGGGTAAATAGGCGTAAGATGGTCGAAATTGGGTCTGTTCCGCACCGCGTCCACCCTGTCTCCGTTTATGGAAATGACGTCGATAAGCGGCGCGGGCTTGTTTTCGTCTATACCTTTTTTGCAGGTCGCAACAACGTAGTCGCCTCTGCGCAAGCCGAATTTTCTTATATTCGCCGAGCCGACGTAGGCGTCCTTCTCGTTGCATTCCCCCGGCTTGACTCTCAAAAATCCGTAGTTTTCGGGATAAACCTCCAAATAGCCCTCTCGCACGAACAGATTGGGATCGTCCCTGAGCACCGATTTTGAAGAATGCCTTTCCTCCGAATAGGTTATCTCTGTGCCCGTCACTTCTCTCATCTTAAAGGTGGGGATAAAATCGTCCTTTGCGGGCGCGGGCTCCTTTTTGTCAGTTTCGCTGTCCGCTCTCGGAGTTTTATAAATAGGCGCTACTCTGCCGTTTTTTGGCGGACGTCCGTGACGCGGCGGTTGCGGCGGTTCCATAAGACCGTTCGATATCTTGTATATCAAATCTACAAGCTCCGCTTTATTGTGCTTGGTGGGAGACGTAACTCCGTAGTCCTTAGCCAAAGCGCGCACGTCGAAAATGCTCAGTCTTTCGAGTTCCTGTACCGTATATTTTTTCTGCATTGATTTCCTCCGATAGATTTGTTTTGTGAGTTGAGATGAATTCAAAGTGCTTCCGACCTCTTACAATCTTACGCACGCTATAAAAAGTAATTTTCCCGCCGCGCGTTTCCTTGCGGCGGGTTTATCAAATGTTAATACGAAAACTTTTCAAGAACAAAAACCTTTGTCTCTTCACCGTCGAAATCCGCTCTGTCGAATTCTACGGTGTCGCCGTCGATGTAGACGATATGCTCGTCGTCGAACAAATCCAGAAATTCGCCGACCTTATCTATATCGAGTTCGCAGTCTTTGGTCTTAAAGTGCATAGGAATGACAATATCGGGCATAAGACGGTCGACGTATTCCTTGGCTTGCTTCGCGTCTACGGTATAATTGCCTCCGACGGGAATCATAAGCACGTTCACAGGCATAAGAGTTTCCACCAAAAAAGCGTTGCACTCTTCGCCTATATCTCCCATATGGCACAGGTCCACCCCGTCCATACGGTATTTGAACACGAGATTCTCTCCGCGCTCGGCGCCCTTTTTGTCGTCGTGATAGGTTCTGTCCGCCAAAATATGCACGCCGCCTATCTCGTAAGCTCCCGCTCGGTTGAGCACCGCGGGACTTCCGCCGACGGCTTCGATATTGTCGTGGTCGTCATGGGTATGACTTACGGTCACAATATCCGCATTTACGTCTGGCATCTCAAACCCAACGTTGGAATGATACGGGTCGGTGACCACCGTCGTGCCCGTGCTCTCTACGAGCCTGAATGACGAATGACCAAGCCAAGTCAGTTTCACAGCGTTCTCCTTATTTGTTTAATTTTGCTACGAGCTCTCTTATTTTCTGCGACGGGTCGAGCAGGTTGGACACCGACTCGTTGAAATTCGCCGCCGCGATTATAAACGCGACGTATTTGGAAATATCCGCTTCCAAAAACCAATCGCAGTCCTGAAGCTGGGGTATTCTGTACGTCAGATTTGTGGATACGACTGCGTCGAACACGCCTTCCTCGTACGCTCTGTTGAACTTCTCCACGCCCTCGGTAAACAGCGAGAACGTAGCCGCGAGGAACACGCGGTGCGCGCCCTTTTCCTTTATTTCACGCGCGAGCTTCAATATGGAATCGCCCGTGGCAATCATATCGTCGGCAACGAAAACGTCCATTCCCATCACGGGGCTTCCGATATACTCGTGGGCGATAATCGGGTTTCTTCCGTTGACTATCGTCGAATAATCGCGGCGCTTGTAGAACATTCCGAGGTCAAGCCCGAGCACGGACGCATAAAATACGTTTCGCGTCATCGCGCCCTCGTCGGGAGATATGACCATCATATTGTTTTTATCGAGTTTGAGGTCGGGAAACTTCTTCACCAGCGACTTCAAAATCTGATAATGCGCAAAGTAGTTGTCAAAGCCCATAAAAGGCACCGCGTTCTGCACTCTTGGGTCGTGCGCGTCAAAGGTTATTATATCGTTGACTCCCATCGAGTACAGCTCCTGCAACATCATAGCGCAGTCGAGAGACTCTCTGGCGTTGCGGCGGTGCTGACGGCCTCCGTAAAGCATGGGCATAATCACCGTTATGCGCTGCGGCTTGCCCGTGCAGGCGCAGATTATGCGCTTGAGATTGGCGTAATGCTCGTCGGGCGTAAGCGGCACGTCCATGCCCATCATCTTGTACGTCACGCCGTGATTGCAGGGATCGCATATTATATACAAATCCTTGCCGCGTACGGTTTCGTACACAAGTCCCTTCGCGTCGCCGTTCGTAAAGCGCGGGCAGTCGGATTTGAGAATAAACGTATCCTTTTGCAGTTTCTTTCCCAAATGCGATTCGCTGAACAGTTTGATTAAGCGTTTATCGATGAGTGATGCAAGCTCTTCCGCGCCGGGTGTGGCGATCAAAGCGATAGGAGCGCTTGGTGTCTCCCCAAAAACAGAAAAATCCGGTGTCATTGGTTTCCTCCGCAAGTATGCTCTTAGTATATCAAATAAAAAGTTCGAGCGCAATCATAATTTCATAATTTAACGGCAATATTAATTTTCAAAGGCATTTATGCGCATATAACGCGGCGTTTTACAGCCTCAATATTCTTACGAGCAGGCTGTTCATAACCGCCGCGCCCGATCGCGTAAGCGAAGTATAACCGCCCTCTTCTTTGAAAAAGCCTTTCAATTCATTCGGAATACAACCGTTTAGAATATCACTTTTCACGCCTTTTGCCGTTCTCAATCCAAGCATTACGGATTCGTTGAATATATCCTTTTCGTCAAGCACTCTCATCTCCGCGCGCGGAATAATGTCGAAAGCCTCGGCGCAGTTCACCCCCGCGATGTATGCGTGGATGTCTTTCGGATGCGCAAATCTTATCGGAGCCGCAAGAGCTTTTTTGCCGTCGGAAGTTTTGATATAGGAGTGCGCGCCCGCGCCAAGGCCGAGATACTCCTCGTCCGTCCAATATCCAAGATTATGGCGGCACTCTTTTCCCTCCTCCGCGAAATTGGACACCTCGTATCTGAAAAATCCGCGCTTTTCGAGGATATCCTGCGCGATTTCCAGATAATCCTCAGTCTCGTCGTCGCTAGGCAGTAGCACTTTCCCTTCCTGTGCGCGCAAAGCGAGCGGCGTGCCCTCTTCGAGCGTCAGCGCGTACACGGACATATGCGTAACCAACGGAATCAACGTTTCTATTTCTTCCTTTACGGTTCCTTCGTCGTCGTAAGGCAAGCCCACTATAACGTCGCAGGAAACGCTGTCAAAATACTGTCCCGCCAGCCTGATTTTCGATATAGCGGTCTTACTGTCGTGCAAGCGTCCGATACTTTTTAGATTTCTGTCGTCAAGACTCTGCGCGCCTATGCTTATGCGGTTTATTCCCGCCTCTTTATAATCCGCAAGTTTCTCTTCCGTTATGCTCTCGGGATTGCATTCTATGCTGATTTCCGCATTTTCATCCACGTAAAAATGCTCTCTCAGCACTCTCATAATACTCTTAATTCTGCCCGAATCGAGCAGACTCGGAGTGCCTCCGCCAATATAAACGGTGGGAATTTCCGCTTTTCCGTACGCCTCGCCCGCAAGACGTATCTCGCGGTTCAAAGCGGACAGATAGCTGAAAACCGTCCCTTCGTCGCAGTCAGGCAGCGAATTGAAATCGCAGTACGCGCATTTGGATTTGCAAAACGGAAGATGAATATAGATTTCCATAATACCCGATCAGTTATCTATTTTGAGGATAGATATAAACGCTTCGCTCGGGACCTCCACGGAGCCCACCTTTCTCATGCGCTTTTTACCCTCTTTCTGCTTTTCGAGCAACTTTTTCTTTCTCGTTATGTCGCCGCCGTAGCACTTTGCAAGCACGTCCTTTCTCATAGCCTTGACGGTTTCCCTTGCGATAATCTTGCCGCCGACGGTCGCCTGAATAGGCACCTCGAAAAGCTGTCTCGGTATAACGTCTTTCAGTTTTTCGGCAATACCTCTGCCGCGGGAGTAGGCGTTGTCGCGGTGTACGATGATGGATAGCGCGTCGCATATCTCGCCGTTTATCATCATATCGAGGCGCACGAGGTCGCTTTTCTCATATCCGTCCGTCTCGTAGTCGAGAGAGGCGTATCCGCGCGTACGTGATTTAAGGCTGTCGAAAAAATCGTATATTATTTCGTTGAGCGGCATTCTGTACGTAATCTGCACCCTCGTCGGGTCTATGTAGGACATATCCACAAATATACCCCTCTTGCCCTGACACAGCTCCATAATAGGTCCGACGTAATCGGGCGGCGTGAACAGCTTCGCGCACACCATAGGCTCTTCTATACTTGCGATTTCCGATACGTTCGGGAGCGTCGTGGGATTGTCTATCGTCAGCTTTTCGCCGTTGGTCTTGGTGACGATATACGACACGCTGGGCGCGGTGGTGATAAGGTCGAGGTCGAATTCGCGCTCGAGCCTCTCCTCTATTATCTCCATATGCAGCAAGCCGAGGAAACCGCAGCGGAAGCCGAAGCCGAGCGCGGAGGACACCTCGGGCTCGAAGCTGAGCGAGGCGTCGTTTAGCTGCAATTTGAGAAGCGCCTCTTTAAGGTCGTCGTATCTCGCGCCGTCGGCGGGGAACACGCCCGTATAAACCATCGGCGTTGCCTTTTTATATCCTGAGAGCGGTTCCTTTGCGGGGAATTCGGCGTTCGTAATCGTATCGCCCACCGCAGTATCGCTCACGTTTTTCACGCTTGCGGCGATATAACCGACCTCTCCCGACGAAATCTCCTTGCAAGGAATCATATGCGGCGAAAAGTATCCTACCTCCACCACCTCGAAGGTCTTGCCCGACGACATCATTTTGATTTTATCGCCCGCTTTAACCCTTCCGTCGACTATGCGGACCATAGAAATCGCGCCTCTGTAATTGTCGTAGAAGCTGTCGAAGATAAGCGCTTTGAGCGGCGAGTTCTCGTCGCCGTCGGGAGACGGCAGTTTTTTTATAATCTGACCGATGAGATCGTCAACGCCCGTACCGTCCTTCGCCGACACAAGCGGACATCCGTCCGTGTCAAGTCCGATAATGTCCTCGATTTCCAGCTTTACCGCGTCCACGTCGGCGGAAGCCAAATCGATTTTGTTGATAACGGGCAGAATTTCGAGGTCGTTTTCAAGAGCAAGGTAGACGTTTGAAAGCGTTTGCGCCTCCACGCCCTGCGTCGCGTCCACGACGAGGAGCGCGCCCTCGCAGGCGGCGAGCGAGCGGGAAACCTCGTACGTAAAGTCCACGTGTCCGGGAGTGTCGATGAGGTTGAGCACGTATTCCTCGCCCTCGTATTTATAGTACAACCTACATGTTTGAAGTTTAATCGTTATCCCGCGCTCTTTTTCTATATCCATATTGTCGAGCAGCTGACTCTCCATATCCCTTTCGGAAACCGTCCCCGTCCTTTCGATAAGCCTGTCGGCGAGCGTGCTTTTTCCGTGGTCGATGTGCGCGATTATGGAGAAATTTCTTATTCGGTCTTTGTTCAAAGGTCACCTCTAAACGGGATAGTCCGCAAATCGTGTGCGGTTATCGCTATTTTTTAAGAAAAGTATTGACTTTATTATAATCGAATAATAAAATTTTATCAACAGTATGATAAAAAATAAAGAGGTTCGCTTATGAATTTTCAATGGCTTTTCGACAGACCTATCGCGCACCGCGGACTGCATAATTCCGAATTTCCGGAAAACAGTATGCCCGCTTATGAAAATGCGATTTCTCACAACTTCAATATAGAAATCGACGTTCACCTGTCCAAGGACGGACGTCTTGTGGTTTTTCACGACGACAGCCTGAAAAGAGTTTGCGGCGTTGATAAAAATGTCAAGGACTGCACTCTGGAAGAGCTGAAATCCTACGGACTCGCGGGCACCGACTACCGCATGCCCACCTTCGAGGAGTTTTTACAGCTTGTGGACGGCAGAGTCGGCATTCTCTGCGAAATAAAGGGAGTAAACCCTCTTGACAATTCCATAGTAAAGGCCACAATCGAAGCTCTTCACAACTACAGGGGACATATCGCTTTACAATCCTTCAACTGCGGCGCGGTCAAATACGCATTGAATCATTGCGACCTGCCTGTCGGCGAGCTGCTAACTTGGCGCTCCACCGATTCCAAAAAAGCAAGGTGGTGGGCTGCGACTTGGATGGGCAAGCTGTGGATTTCCAACATGACCAAACCGCATTTTATCGCATACGATATTTACGCCTGCAACCGCAAGCTGTCCGAAAACAAATGGCTTAAAAAAGGCGCGACCAAATGTCCGGTCATCGTTTGGACGGTCGATTCCGAGGAGAGAATCGAAGACGCGCGCAAATACGCCAACAACATCATATTTGAAAAGCTCGACCCCGATTACGTCGAATACTGCACGGGCACGTTTATGCCCTACAAGTGCAAAAAGCTGCCTTCCGAGTATTGATTTGCCCTATTGCAACTGAATTCATTTGATAATCAATTCAAAAAAACGTTGTTCGTTTATAAAAGAAAATCCGCCGAAATCGGCGGATTTCTTTTATAGCGAGGCGCAAATCACTCGCCCTGCTTCTTAAATCTTGCGGCAAAGTTTTTCATGCTCTGCTTAAAGGTAACATGCACGGGATTGGGCATCGCCTTGATATCCACAATCTTGGTGTTGTTCGTAATCGAATACGTCACGTACACATAGTACACCGTAAGGAGAACCGTGAGCACGCAGAAGAAGATATAAAACGCGTTGGTCGTCTCGTAGTTTATGACCGCCGTAGTCGGATGCGACGCTATGAGCTTGCTCTGATTGAGCAACTGCCCTATATCGAGGAAGCCAAGCAGCGAATAACCGCCCACTATCCAGTACATTCTTCTGTCGCCGCTTATCATCGTGTACACGAGCGCGAACGCGATGGAGAGGAACAGATAGGTATAGTTGACTTTGAGCGTAAACACCGCTATTACGGCAAGCGCAAAGGATACGAGCAAAATCAGCTCTTGCTTATTGCGGTTTTTGAAGTACAGCGAAATGACGTACGCTTCGAGCACGAGCAGGAAGATGAGGTTGAGTATGGTAACGCCGTTCTGCGTTATCGTCTTGCCGTTCATTGCGACCATGCCGTAGAGGTTGAAAGCGTTGGATACGAAATACTTCGTTCCCGTAACCTGCTGCACGATGGTCTTGAAGTTGAAGAACGCGTCTCCCGCAGCGATCTGATTGATGCCGACAGGCAACGTCAGAATGTAAGCCAGCACAAACGAGCCGACAAGTCCGAACACAATCATCGCCCTGTTTGCGGTAAACCTACGTATAGATTCGTCGTCTCTAATATACATATAGACGAAGTACGCCACTACAATCGGAGCGATCGCGAGAGCGCGCACGTCCAGTATCGTTGCAAGAGTCATCATCAAATATGTGGGCAGATACTTCTTTTCAACCATGAGTATGACAGCGCCGAGCAACAGCGCAACAAGCAAGCTGTCAAAGGTGCCGTTCACTCCGCTCATCACGAATATCACGGGCAGCGCCGCATAAAGCGCCGCATACACTGTGGACAGCTTGTTGCCGACGTATTTCCTGCCGTAGAAGTAAATCATCAGCACGACCGCCATATCCGCAAGTATATTGATAAATCTTATCAAAGCGGACGCCGTCGCGAAGTTTATCGTCTCCGCTCCCGCCGTACTCGCCGCGCCGATGATAGCCAGAATATACATCTGACCGGGGGCGATGAGATTTGCCGCAAGCGACGGCTTCAACGCCAGCTCTCCCGCCGCGAGTTTTGCGAAGTACGTAGTCACGCCGTCTTTCAGACCTAGGTTGTACGCGGTCTTGACTACGGTATCCATAGAGCTTCCCATTCCGTACATAGAGAGCAACGGAATAAGTCTTATCAGAAACGCTCCGAGCGCAAGCACAGCCGCAATAAACAGCCCGTGCTTAAACCACGGCGCCGCGGCGCCTTTACCTCCCTTATCGTTTCCGTCGGGCTTGATACTGCCGATATTTGCAAACACGTCGCGCCTTGCGTAAAGACGTCTGATTATCAGATATGCCGCAACAATTATCACTACGGTCAGAAGAGTGAGCAAAACGACAAAGCTAACTCCGCTCGCCGTAGAAGACGTAATCACGGATTTCGCTTTTTTGAAATCGTATATCTGATATCCCTCTTCCACGTCGGAGGCGTTGACTCTCTGAACCGAAACGTTATCGAAGCACACCCTGCCCGAATAGCCCGTCTGCTCCGTTCCGAGGCAGAGCGCGAGAGTCAGATAATCCGTGTTCTTGGGGCGAACGTAGAATTTAGCAGTCACAAAGCCATCCGTCTTTGTCGTATGGGAGAGGAATTTGTATTCCGTATTCTCCAAAAACGCAACGTACGCGCCCGAGCCGTTGAGCCTGTCGCTGTTCACCTGAATATCCACGCTGACCTTGTACACGTTGTTCCTGTCGACGTAAATCGTCTGCTTGACGGTCGTATACGACGCGGAGGAGTTGTCGATATAAAGACAGGTTTCCTCGCTGTCGGTCGGTGTGGTCTTGCCGTAGTTGGTGGAATTTGCCGTCCAGCCGTCGAACATAGAGGTGGATTCGTTCCAGTTGAACGAGCCGTTTTGGACAAGCTCCTCGCCTACCTCGCTGTTGGCGGTATTGCACGCAGTCAATGCGAAAAGTGCCAGCACGAGAGCCAGCACCAGCGCACTTATCATAATGAGTCTTTTTTTCATATGACAGTCCTTTGAAAACCTTGCGGTTTAATCAGTTCTCTTTGAGCTTTGCAGCTTTACCCGTTCTGCTTCTCAGATAATAGAGCTTGGCGCGGCGCACCTTGCCGTGACGCACGACCTGAATGCTGTCGATTTTGGGAGAATGAAGGGGGAACGTCCTCTCCACGCCCAC
>CANDBF010000014.1 GCA_947382865.1 uncultured Clostridia bacterium | reverse complement strand
CGGACGAAAAGATGAACCGCTCCACCGCCGACCATATGGGAATGCTCGCGACGGTTATGAACGCGCTTGCGATACAGGATAGGCTCGAACAGCACGATATCCCCGTCAGAGTTCAGACGGCGCTTACCATAACGAAGGTAGCGGAGCCGTACATTCTGAGAAAAGCGGTGCGCCATTTTGAAAAGGGCAGAATCGTCATATTCGCTTGCGGAACGGGAAATCCCTATTTCTCGACGGATACGGGCGCGGCGCTTCGCTCCTGCGAAATCGGCGCGGATGCGTTGCTTCTCGCAAAGAACGTGGACGGCGTTTACGACAGCGACCCCAAGGTCAACAAAAATGCGAAAAAATTCGACAGACTCAGCTATATGCAGGTCATTTCGCTCGGACTCAAAGCTATGGACACGACTGCGATTACCATGTGTATGGACAACAACGTGCCTATTATCGCGTTCAGCCTTATGGAAGAGGACAGCATCAAAAAAGCCGTCTGCGGCGAGCAAATCGGCTCCTATATCGGCAATTAATTTTGAAATTTGCCGTTTGAAATGAATTTATTATGACAGCCGCTCTTATCGAGCGGCTGTTTTACGCTGTCAGAAATCGCGTTGAGTAAGTCGGCTTTGAGCTCTGCAAGTTATTTTGCTTTATTATATCTTGATTTATATATATTTATTTGCTATAATAAACGCAATTAAAACCTCGGAGGTTTATATGTCATACAACATTGACGAAGTAGATTTGATTTTTGACGAAATGAATGAAAATTTCGATAAGGTCATGAACAATTACAAGGGCGAGCTGCGCGGAATAAGAGCGGGCAGAGCAAATCCGCACGTGCTGGATAAGGTGGTGGTGGATTACTACGGCACGCCCACTCCCGTAAACAATATGGCTAATATTTCCGTGCCCGAAGCGAGACTGCTCGTCATCGCGCCTTGGGATAAGTCCCAGCTTAAAGCTATCGAGAAAGCTATTCTCGCCGCCAACGTCGGTATCACTCCCAACAACGACGGTCAGGTCATACGTCTCGTTTTCCCCGAGCTTACCGAGGAGCGCCGCCGCAGTACCGCCAAGGAAGCGAAAAATCTCGTGGAAGAGAGCAAAATCGTTATGCGCAACGCACGCCGCGACGCTATCGACGAGCTCAAAAAATTGCAGAAAGCCTCTACTATCACCGAGGATGACCTGAAAAATCTTACCGCCGATATCGACAAGGCTCTTGCCTCCAATATTGACAGCGTGGATAAACTTTTCAAAGAAAAGGAGCAGGAAATCCTGTCAATCTGATGACGCCTAAGCATATAGGATTTATCATGGACGGAAACGGCAGATGGGCGACCGCTCACTCTCTGCCGCGAAAGGAAGGCTACAAGGCAGGGCTTCGCGCGCTTGAACGCGTGCTTGCAGGGTGTTCTTCTCGCGGCGTGGAAGCCGTGTCCGTTTATGCTTTTTCTACGGAAAACTCCGCGCGCCCCGAAGAGGAAAAAGAGGCTGTATTCTCAGTTGTCAAAGCGTTCAACAACGGCTATGAAGGCGATATGAGAATAACTTATATGGGAGATATCGACGCGTTGCCCGACAACGTTGCCGAATCCGTCCGCCTTGTGGAATACAATACTGCGGACAATAACGGCATAACGCTGAATATTGCGCTCAACTACGGCGCGAGGGACGATATAGTAAGAGCGGCAAAGCTCGCGTGCGACCATATGGATTTTTCCGATTTCGAGCGAAATCTCGCAAGCGGCGCGTTGCCCGAGCTCGACCTCATTGTGCGCACCGGCGGAGAAAAGCGACTCTCAAACTTTATGCTTTTTGAAGCGGCGTACAGCGAGCTGATATTTCTTGACAAAATGTGGCCGGATATGACGGAAACGGACGTGGATGAAATTCTATGCGAATTCGCCTCCCGTCAGCGTAAGTTCGGCAGATAAGGATTGAATATGAAAAGAACGATAACAAGCGTCATTCTGATTGCCGTTCTTGCCGCGTTTGTACTGTGCGGCTATTTTGTGAGTCCTATTTTTATCGATATGCTCATCCTGCTGTTTATGGCGGGAGCGACGCTCGAAATGCGCCGTTGCTTAAAAGACGCGGGATATGAAATGTATATCGCCCCCGCAGCATTCGTACTCGTTGCGGCATATCCTACGTTTTATCTATTGCAGCATTTCGTCGGCGGAAGCATGGGGATACAGGGACTTTTGTTTATACTTCTGCTCGGAGTTATGCTGTGTCTCGGGATTTTTACTTTCAAGCCGTCTTACATTGCGCATAAGAGAATATCCGAACTGTCGACCACGGAGAAAAAAGTCGATGGTGATTCCGAACAGTCGGAAAACGTTATAATGTCTGAATCGGAAGCGACCGCCGAGGTCGTTGCGATAAACGATTGCGCGGCTAATACACAAAACGACGGCAAAAGCAGAGTGGGCGAATTGCTTGCAAACGTGTTCGTGCTGATATATCCGCTTATGTTTCTGGCGTCGGCTTGGATAATAAGCTATAAGTACAGCGCGCTGTTTGCGGTTATGTTTGCGATATTCGTCCCCATCATCGGCAGCGATATGTTTGCTTATTTCGTAGGCTCCAAGGTAGGCGGAAAAAAGCTGTGTCCTACAATCAGCCCGAAGAAAACCGTGTCCGGCGCGATAGGCGGGCTTATCGGAGCTATGGTTGTCGCCATGATATTTTGGGTCATCTTCGAATACGTAGGTTGGTTGGAAACGCCTTTCGGCGGGTCGGTTCTAAGCACAGAGTTTGTGCGCAACTGCGGCTACGCGCCGTTTATTCCTTACTCAGACGGCGGCTGGATGTGGAAAAGTATTCTGATATACCTGTCGGTGGGGCTTATCTGCGGCGTAGTTTCTGAGCTAGGCGACCTGTCCGCTTCCGCTATAAAGCGCGCTCTCGGCATAAAGGACTACGGCAGGATTTTCCCCGGTCACGGCGGATTTATGGACAGGATAGACAGCGTTATGTACTGCCTCGTCATTCTGCTCATAGCATTCACCTGCATTTACGGTCATTAACGGGCGTGAAGATTGCCGAAATCATCGCGGTCAGCGTACATAGCAATAAGAATAATCGTATACAAACGATAAACCGTAAATCAGAACAATTAAACGGCTTTTATGCCAATAGGCGGAAATGAAAACTATTACGATTTTAGGAAGCACGGGCTCTGTAGGAAGACAGGTGCTCGACGTCATATCGAGGCATCCCAACCAATATAAGGTTGTGGGACTTTCCGCTTACAGAAATCAAGCGCTTTTGAGAGAGCAGCTGGACAGGTTCAATCCGTCTTTTTACTATTATCCCGACGGCGCGGTTGAAGTGCAGTCGTCAATATTCGATTTTTTGGAAGAGACAAAGCATACGAAATGTCTTTCGTCCCTCGAGGAGCTGGCAAAGATTCCCGCGGATATAGTAGTATCGGCGGTGAGCGGGATTGCGGGGCTCTGGGCGGCAGTTTCGGTGCTTACGCGCGGCGGGACACTTGCAATCGCAAACAAGGAGACCATTGTATGCGCTGGCAGACATCTCAAAGCGCTGGAAAAGAAGTTCGGCGGCAAAATTCTGCCACTCGACACAGAACATTCCGCGATATTCTGCTGTCTGCGCGGCGAGGATAAAAAGCAGGTCAAAAAGCTGGTGCTTACGGCAAGCGGAGGGGCGCTCAGGGATATCCCGATTGAAAAATTAAGCTCCGTCAAACCCGAAGACGCATTGCGACATCCCGTATGGAATATGGGCAAAAAGGTGACAATAGACTGTGCGACGCTCTTCAATAAGGGCTTGGAGGTCATAGAAGCTATGCGCCTTTTCGAGGTCGGCGCGGACTATGTCGACGTGGTTATGCACAGACAAAGCGTGATACATTCGCTTGTGGAATTCGAGGACAACAGCATGAAGGCTCTGCTATCCGTCCCCGATATGCGACTTGCGATCGATACGGCTTTAAGCTATCCGTCGCACGGGAAAGGCTCTGTGGAGGCTCTCGACCTCGCAAAGGTAGGTATGCTCACTTTCGAGGAGCCCGACTACGACAGATATCCGTGTCTGAAACTGGCAATCGAAGCGGCAAAGGCGGGCGAGGGCGCCTGTATTGCGCTTTCCGCTGCCGACGAGGTGCTTGTCGAAGAGTATCTGAAAGGCAAAATCAAGTTTACGGATATTGCCTCCGTGCTTAAAAAGGTTTTGAGCAAATTCGGCAAAGTCGGTAACGTGGAGCTTGAAAACGTACTTGGCATAGATGAAAGGGCGCGCAAATATACTTATGATATGATAGGAGCAAGATAAGTGTATATAAGTATGTTGGCGGCGACGGCAGGCGAGGTTTTCACCTACATCGGCTACGTCATCGTTGCGCTGCTCGCGCTGATGGTGATGATAGTCGTACACGAGCTGGGGCACTATACCGCAGGTAAACTGCTCGGTTTCAAAATCGACGAATTTGCCATAGGCTTCGGTCCCGCAATATTTAAGCGCAAGAACAAGAAAACGGGCGAAATGTTTTCAATCAGACCCTTTCCGATAGGCGGATTCTGTTCCTTTCACGGAGAGGACGAGGAGGGCGCTCTGCTCGACGAAAACGGAGAGCGGGTAAAGGATGAAAACGGCAATATCGTCAAGGATCCCGAAGCGTTCAACAACCAAAAGGCGTGGAAGCGTCTGATTGTGCTTTTTGCGGGCGCGTTTATGAATTTCGTAAGCGCGATTGTCATTATAACGATATATTTTTCCGCTTACGGGCAGATTCTTCCCAATGTCGTTTCCGTATACGATGACGGCGGATACGAAAACGTGTTTGTGGAAGGCGACGTTATATTGAACGTAAACGGCAAGCAGGTCAATATAGTCTCGCAGGAGGACTTGGACAAGGTCTTTGCAAAAGTCGGGGACAGCGCAAAGTTCAAGGTTCTGCGCGGAGGAAAACGTATAACCGTCAATGCGAGTAAATTTTATTACAATCCTTTTGAAGAGGGCGAGTTTATAACGCATATAAACGGAAAGGAGCTTCCGCATCCGATTATGTACAATCAACTTGCGGAATGCGGACAGGCGGATACGGACGAAAATCTCACTCTGACGGTCGTAAAGTACGACGAAAGCGGCGAGATATCCCAAGTCAGTACCGCTATCGTAAGCCGCATAACGGACGAGGGCGGAAACGCGGGTTATTTCAGCTACGGCTTCGGGATTACGCGCAGTATGGCGAGAATAAAACTGCCGTTTTTCCTCGCGCTGGGACGGTCGTTCGGCTTCTGCTTCTTTATAGTGTTCAAGATACTCGCGTCTCTGGGCGCGCTGATTACGGGCAAGATAGGGCTCGAAGCGGCGGGCGGCACTATTACGACGATAGGCGTTATGGCAAAGGTGTCCGCGCTGGGCTTTGACAGCTTCCTGTACGTCGTCGCGATAATATCCGCAAATCTCGCGGTTATGAATTTGCTGCCTTTCCCCGCGCTCGACGGAAGCAGAATGCTGTTTACGCTGATAGAAATGATATTCAGAAAACCCGTGCCGAGGAAAGTGGAAGCGATTATTCACACGGTGGGACTGATACTGCTGCTTGTTCTTGCGGTATTCCTAGACATATTCCATCTGGTAAAAACGTAGCGTGCGAACACGTACGGCCGACGCTTCGGTTGCGGCAAAATAAAGCAGGACAAAATATACTTTAACGGTAGATAAAGCTATGAAAAGAAGATTATCAAGGCAGGTTCGCGTAGGTGACGTCCCGATAGGCGGAGGCGCGCCGATAACCGTGCAATCTATGCTCAATACGAAAACAGTCGATATAGAGGGCAGTATACGACAGATAGAGGCTTTGCGCTCGGTCGGGTGCGACCTCATTCGTCTTGCCGTGCCCGACGAGGACTCCTGCGCCGCTTTCGGCGAAATTGCAAAGCGCACGGGGCTTCCGCTCATCGCGGACGTACATTACAGCTATAAGCTCGCGCATTTGGCTCTTGACAACGGAGCGAAAAAAATACGTATGAACCCCGGCAATATGCGCGATTTTTCCCAAATCAAGTCGCTTGCTAAGAGAATGTCGGATATGGGCATTCCAGTCAGAATAGGAGTAAACGGAGGCTCTCTCGACCCTAAGTTTAAGGGAATGGACGAAGCGACCGCTCTTTGCGAAAGCGCTCTGGAATGCGCTAACGTATTCGAGAGCTGCTCCATGCGCGATATAGTGATTGCGATAAAGGCAAGCGACGTGAAGCTCAATATCGAAGCGAACAGAAAGCTCGCCGCCGCTTGCGATTACCCCTTGCATATCGGCGTCACCGAAGCGGGTACGTTGCGCACGGGGCTGATTAAATCCGCAGTAGGGATAGGCACGCTTCTGAACGAGGGCATTGGCGACACCATCAGAGTATCGTTGTCCGCCGACGTATGCGAAGAGGTGCTGGCAGGGAAAAAACTTTTGCAAACGCTCGGTCTTAACACAAACGGAGCGGACGTGGTGGCTTGCCCCACCTGCGCAAGAACGGAAATTGACGTGGCGGGGCTTGCGCAGAAGCTGGAGCATATGACGGCAAACGTGCGCGTACCCTTGAAAATCTCCGTCTTAGGCTGTCCTCTTAACGGAATAGGGGAAGGCGAGCACAGCGATCTTGGCATTGCGGGCGGAAAGGATAAGTCCGTTATACTGGTAGACGGAAGGATTTTCAAAACGGTCGTCAACGATAATCTGATGAAGGAATTTGAAGATCAACTTAATCTGAAAATCAGACAAATCGAAAATAAGTATTCTAATAATACAGCTAATTAATAAGGCTTTGCAGAGATATAAGAGAAAAGTATGGAAACAAAATTTACAGAAGAGTTCAATAGTATAACGGATGGCGCATATCCTATGCTTAAACTGAACGGAGCGACGTATGAAAAAAAGAACAATTTGCTCACTGTTCGATTTATCATTTCCGCTTTCGAGATTCAGAATTTTACAGACGACAAGAAGGAAAGCGTGCTCGAAGCCGTGAAAAAGCTATTCCCCGGCATAGAGGTCGAAATTCAGTACATACGCACGTATGCGGATAAGTCAGTGGTTAAAAACAAAATTTTGGAGTTTTTCAACAATTCCAACCAAATGCTGTTTGCAAATCTTGATAACGAGGAAAACCTTTCCGTAAACGTGGACAGCGAAGATATCGTTATTGCGATAAGGCTTAAAGCTCCGCTTATGATGATGCTGAATGCGGGCGATATTAAGGAAAATTTGGTGAACACCCTCGACCGCACTTTCAATCAAAATATAGTGCTGACA
The DNA here is from genome assembly GCA_947382865.1 of uncultured Clostridia bacterium. GTDB lineage: Bacteria > Bacillota > Clostridia > Christensenellales > CAG-917 > CAG-475. The sequence goes on along the minus strand of CANDBF010000014.1, from coordinate 28,786 downwards.
ACAGAAGAAATTCCCGAAACCGAAAACGACTTGGAAGCAGGCTTTGTATTCGACACCAAATCCGCGAGCGTTATAGGAGATTTGCGGCTTATAGACGTAGAAACGGGACGAAAGGTGTACTCGAAGGGCAAGATTAACGACATTTCGCAGCTACCAAATTATATAATCGACATAAAAAACGAAAGCGACGGCGCAGTTCTGTGCGGAAAAGTGTCCAACGTGTCGCGCAGAGCGTACAGAAATAAGAAATACAATCCCGACGACGCCAAGAGCGGACCCGAGGAGCTGCCGATGATACGCTTTATGCTTGACGACAGCACGGGCAAGATGGATACGGTCTGTTTTCCCCGTCCCGACGACGCGGATAAGGTCGAGCAGATGTTAAACGGCACTTATGTAGAGCAAGCAGAGGAGACGGCGGGAGAGTCGGTCTCTAAAAATAATAATAAAGCCGCATCGGAGACCAAAGAAGTATACGTCATTTGCTCGGGCAGAGTATCCAAATTCAGGGACGCGCTTTCGTTTACGGCGAACTCGGTTTTCGAGTGCGAAATCAACTTCGACAGCATTCATCTGACGAGCGCGAAACCCGTTCCCGAGCATTATACCGAGGTCTATCCTGAGAATGTGGTTTCCGTGCACCAGCAAAGCCTTATCGACGGCGACCGACCGACGGTCAATCCGTATTTCGAGAACAAAACCTTTGTAATCTACGACTTGGAGACCACCGACAGATACCCAGAAAGCGCGCACGTCATTCAGATAGCCGCTCTGAAAGTTGTCGACGGCATCGAAAAACAGACCTTCGAGACCTTTGTAAAGCCGCCGGTCGCGATTCCAAGCGAGATAACCGAGCTTACGCATATAAGCGAGAGCGACGTCGAAAACGCACCGACCATAGAGCAGGTTATGCCCGATTTTTTCAAATTTACGCGCGGGTCGATACTCGTCGGACACAATCTTTGCGGCTACGATTTCCCGATAATAAACAGACTGTCTGAGGCTATGGGATATCATTTCGACAACGAGCTTCTCGATACGCTCATACTCGCCAGAAAATATCTTACGGAAATGAGCAACTTTAAGCTGACTACGCTTAGCAAGAGTCTGAAAATCGAGCATCTCAGCGCTCACAGGGCGGACAGCGACGTATTCGCAACGTGGCACGTGCTTAAAGAAATTGTAAAAAGAATGTAGTATTTTGTCGAAAACTAAGACGGAATACTATTTATATAAAATATTTAGTATAATTCACTAAAAATATCATCGGAATTTTTGCAAATCGCTTGCGTTGAAATATAATTTATGGTATTTTAATTGTGACGATAGGACTTGACCGGAGTGAGCTTGCGCTCACTCTTTGTTTTGAAAAGGGGACTGAATGGAAAACGGCACTTTTATATCCGACGGCGACAGGATAAATGTCGAAAACGCGCTCAGAAGCGCGATTGAGGAACAGTTTCAAAATATCGAGCTTGTTGAAACGCGCTATTTCAGGCAGTACGGGTCGGATACTGTGGAGCTTCTCATTTGGAAAAAGGGCGGCATTTCCCACAGCGACTGCGAAGCGGTGCACAATCTCGTATCGGCGGAGCTCGACAAATACGAAGACGCTTTCGCTTCCGCCTACGTGCTGAACGTATCTTCCATGGGTCTGGACAGGAAAATAGTCACCGACGACGATTTCCGTCGCGCGCTGGATACCGAAATCGAATGCGTAAGCGCGGACAAAAAGAAAATCCACGGCATACTCGAAGCCTATGACGCGCAAAGCGTAAGCATCAGGGTAGGCGAGCAACTAAAAAAAATACAAAGAAACAATTTGACCAAAGTACAGCCGTACGTAAGGTTTTAGGAGGGCATAACTATGATGAACAAAGAATTCTTCCAAGCATTGGACGAATTGGAAAAAGAGTACAGAATCCCCAAGGACTCGATGATTGAGTCTATCGAAGCGGGACTCGTCTCCGCATATAAAAAGGAATTCGGATTTGCGAGTCAGATTTCCGTCCGCCTCAACGAGGAGAAGATGACCTACAAGGTATACGCTCATAAGCTCGTCGTCGAGGAAGTCGAGGACGAGGACTCTCAAATTTGCCTCGAAGACGCGCAGTACATCAATCCGAAGTACAAAATAGGCGACGTCGTTATCGAGGACATAACCCCCAAGGACTTTTCGCGCATAGCGGCGCAGACGGCGAAGCAGGTCATACTTCAACGCATAAGCGATATCAAGAAAGAGATGGTTTTGAGCGAGATGAGCCAAAGACAGGGCGAAATCGTCAGCGCAATCGTCAGGCGTAAGGAGGGCAACACCGTTTACGTGGAGATTACGGGCACCCAAATGGAGGGCGTTATGATGCAGTCCGATCAGGTGCCGAACGAGACGTACAACGTCAACGACGTCATAAAGGTCTACGTCAAGAAAATCCGCGAATCCTTACGCGGCGGCGCGCAGGTTATAGTGTCAAGAAGCTCTGCGGGTTTTGTGCGCCGTCTGTTTGAGATGGAAGTGCCCGAAATCAAGGCGGGACTCGTGAAAATCGTAAATATCGTAAGAGAAGCGGGCTTCCGCACCAAAATGTCCGTCAAGAGCGACGACCCCAACGTCGACGCAATCGGCAGTTGTATAGGCAACAAGGGCGTGCGCGTCAACGCGGTTATAGCGGAGCTGGGCGGATATGAGAAAATCGACGTGGTCGAATACTGCGACGACTCTATCGAGTATATAGCCCGCGCTCTCAGCCCCGCGCAGGTGTTGCTCGTTTCCATAAATGAAGAAGAGAAGAACGCAAGAGTTATCGTCCCCGACGAGAAGCTGAGCCTTGCAATCGGCAGAAACGGTCAAAACGCGCGTCTCGCCGCCAAGCTCACGGGCTGGAAGGTGGACGTGAAGCCCTATTCTACGCTCAACGAAAGCGTTTCGGAAGATGCCGAGTAACCCTAAAAACGTAAGAAAATGTTACGCCTGTCACGAGCATTCGGACAAATCCGAAATGCTGCGCTTCGTCAGAACGCCCGACGGAAAAGTCGAGTTTGACGAAAGCGGAAAAGCGGACGGAAGAGGCGTATGGATACATAACAACGAAAGTTGCAAAAAAACTGCCGTGAAGCGCAAATTTTTGAATTCCGCCTTCAAAACGGCAGTGCCGCAGGAGCTGTATGACGGTCTCGTTGAATAAAAAAGCCATATCCTATGTAGGCTTGGCGCAACGAGCGGGAGGAGCGCTGTACGGAGAGGATATAATTCTCGAACGTATAAGGTATTCCAAGGTCGTGCTTATCGATGGCGGCGCGACGGAAAAATATAAGCGGAGGCTGACGGAAAAAATCACCGTTTGTCCCGTGTATATCGTCGATAATTTGAAGTCGGCTCTGCATAAGGACAATGTGAACGCGGTTGCGATTACAAACGCGGAGCTTGCAAAAGCGATAATCGATTTATTGAGGTGAATATGCCCGAAAACAAAAAAGAAACAAATGTCGAAGTTTTCAAGAAAACGCTGAACGATTATAAAGTCGGCAGACTCGGTGAACTGGGCACGGAGATTTCCAGAGAAAAGACGAGAGCGTCCGTACTTATCGCGACTATAAAGGCGAAGCGCGACGCGCTTGCCGCTATCGTCGAAGAGGAAAGGCAAAAGCCCGAAACGGAGCAAACCGTTACGGCGGTCGAGCCTACCGTCGAAAAGACGGAAACCGAAAAATCCGAAACGCCCGCAGTCGAAAAGAAGAACGAAGCTGTCGAAATCAAAAAGGAAATAAAGCCCGAAGCGGACGTTAAAGCGGAAGCAGTAAATGATGAGCATAAGCCTGCGGCGGAAGCCGTAAAGCCCAAAAAGGCTCAACCCGCTGTGACCGTCGAGGCCAAAACGCCCTTTGAACAGGTCATTGTTTCGCCTAACGGCGAAGTAAGGCGCGTGTATGTGCCGCCTACGCCTACACAGAAGCCGAAAGTTCAGACGAGAGTATTCGGCGAGAACGGATATCAGCAGCCGCGAGGTCCCAGACCTCAGAACGGAGCGCAGGGCGGAAGACCGCAGACGGGCGGAATGAACGGTGCGCGCCGTCCTATGCAATCGGGTTCAGGCATGGCTTCGCGATTGAACGCAGGAGGAGCGGCTCAGGCGTTTCCGCCCAAGCAGAATACGCAAAAGGGAAAGGGTGGCAAGCCTTCAAACGGTAATACGAATAAATTCGACGACCGCACGATGAACAAACGCGCTCTTATTAAGAAGGGATATATCGTCGACGACAGAATCGAGTTTGACGAGGACGGCGAAATCGTAGTGCGCAACTACAAGGTCAACCGCAACCGCGACGGCGGCAACAGTTCGACCATAGTCATAGAGCACGCCGTTATCACCACCGACCCCGTATCTATCAAGAGCCTTAGCGAAAAGATAGGAAAGACCGCGGCGGAAATCGTAAAAACGCTGTTCGTGCTGGGCATTATGAAGACCATCAACGACAGCATAGATTACGCAACTGCGGAGCTTGTTGCCGACGAATTCGGAATACAGCTCGAATACAAGCCCGACGTAACCCTCGAGGATACGCTCACCGCGCAGCTCGAAGTGGACGAGGTCGAGGATCTGGACAATCTCGTGTCCCGTCCGCCTATTATCACGATAATGGGACACGTCGACCACGGAAAAACCTCTCTTTTGGACTATATCAGAAAGACGCAGGTCACCAAGGGCGAAGCGGGCGGAATCACGCAACATATCGGCGCGTATACGATTACGCTCAACGGCGATCCGATAACCTTCCTCGATACCCCCGGTCACGAGGCGTTTACGTCCATGCGTGCCAGAGGCGCGCAAGTCACGGATATCGCAATACTCGTTGTCGCCGCCGACGACGGAATTATGCCGCAGACGATAGAGGCTATCAACCACGCCAAGCAGGCGAAGGTGCCAATTATCGTAGCGGTAAACAAAATCGATAAGGCGGGAGCGAATCCCGACCGCGTATTGCAGCAGCTGACAGAGCATGATATAACTCCCGAGCAGTGGGGCGGCGATACTCCCGTTGTAAGAGTATCCGCAAAGACCGGCGAGGGCGTGGAAGAGCTTCTCGAACAGATTCTCGTAAGAGCCGAGGTAGAGGAGCTGCGCGCAAATCCCGACAGAAACGCAAGAGGAACGATTATCGAAGCTAAGCTCGATAAGGGCTTGGGTAAAATCGCTACAATACTCGTTCAGACTGGTACATTGCACGTCGGAGATAACGTCGTCGCGGGCACATGCACAGGCAAAATCCGCGCGATGATAGACGATAAGGGCAGAAAAGTGAAGACCGCGGGTCCCTCTGTTCCGGTTTCCGTCACGGGCTGGGACGACGTCCCCGAAGCGGGCGACCGCATAGACGTCGTTGCGGACGAGAAGTTTGCAAGAGAGCTTGCCGAGGAGCGCAGGCTCAAACTTGCCGCGGCGCAGACGCAGAATACTTCCGTTTCGCTCAACGATTTATTCGATAAGATATCCAAGGGAGAGCTCAAATCCGTCAAGCTCATCATCAAAGCCGACGTTCAGGGCTCTGTTGAAGCGGTTAAGCAATCGCTTGCCAAGCTCGGAAACGAAGAGGTCACAATCGATATCATTCACAGCGCGGTCGGCGGCATCAAGGAAAGCGACGTTCTGCTTGCAGAGACGGCGGGAGCAATTATTATCGGATTTAACGTCCGACCCGACAACAACGCCAAGACGCTTGCGGCGCAGAAGAAAATCGATATCAGATTCTACGATATTATATACAACGCCATCGAGGACGTGGAAAAGGCGGTCAAAGGCTTGCTCGCGCCCAAGTACGAGGAAGTCGTACTCGGCTCGGCGGAGGTTCGCAGAGTCTACAAGATTAAAGGCGTCGGCGCTATCGCGGGCTGCTACGTCATCGACGGCAAGGTTGTCCGTAATGCCAAAGCGAGACTGGTGCGCGGCGGTACGGTCGAGTACACGGGTGAAATCGCTTCGCTCAGGCACGAAAAGGACGACGTCAAGGAAATGGCGAGAGGCTTCGAGTGCGGCATAACGCTTACCAATTATCAGGACGTAAAAGAGGGCGATATAATAGAAGCATTCGTCATGGAGTTGAAGAATGAAAATTAAAATGGAGCGCATAAATTCGGAGCTCGCGCGTCAGATTTCAAAGATAATCGCTGAGGATATAAAGGACCCGAGGCTCGGTGACGCCATAATAGGCGTGACAAAGGTTCATACGACCTCGGATTTGAAATATGCCAAGGTATTTTTATCTGTATACGCTTCGTCGCCGGAGCTTGTGACGGAAGCATACTACACTGTATGCCGCGCTTCAACCTTTATACGCAACCGAATGAAAGACTGCGTGCAGATGAGATTGCTTCCCGAGCTTAAATTCGTATTGGACGATACGATAGAGCACAGCGCAAAAATCGAGGAGCTGCTCGCAAAAATCCGAAAAGACGGCGGTCTCGAAGCGGAAGATTGAATATGACAGATATATACGCGCAAATTATCAAAATGATTGGCAAGGCAAACGATATAGCCGTATTTTGCCACACAAATCCGGACGGAGACACGCTTGGAAGCGCGTTGGCACTTTACGCGTCGCTGAAAAAGTCTGGCAAAAACGCCTCTATATACTGCGATTGTCCCGTGCCGTCAAAATATAACTGTCTGTATCTGAGCGAAGATGTCTCTTTTCCGAGCAAAGGCGTCCACGACCTTGCAATCAGCGTGGACTGCGCAAGCATAGACCGTCTCGGGCAATGTATGAAATCCTATCTTTCCGCAAAGGAACAGATAGCAATCGACCATCACAAGACGTTCGCGCGTTTTGCGGATACCTGCCTTGTTGAAATTTGCGCGGCTTGCGCGCAGATTGTGTACAAGCTGATAAAACAGCTTAAAAATCTCGACGGAAATATCGCGAGCCTTCTTTACTCGGGAATTGTTACGGACAGCGGATGCTTTGCGTATTCGAGCGTAACACAGGAGACTCATAAAATAGCTTGCGAGCTGTTAAGCTATGATTTCGACGCTGCGAAGGTTGTGTACGACGTATACACGGGCACCGAGCTCGCCAAATTCAAGCTCAAAACCAGAGTTCTGTCCAAAGTGCGTTTCTTTGAGGACAATCGGATTGCGGTTATTCTGTTTACGGAAGAGGACTTTGACGAAACCCAAACCGATATATCCTGTACAGAGGGAATAATAGCGGAATTGATTGCGATAAACGATGTAAAGGTCGCATATTCCCTTGCGGAGGCAGGTGCGCGCAGCTATAAGCTGAGCATACGCACCAAAGCGCCCGTAGACGCGTCCGACATCGCCATGACTATGGGAGGAGGCGGGCATAACCGCGCCGCAGGGTGCAGGATAAACGGATTTGCAGAAGACGTGATTGAAAAAATTGTCAAAGCGGCAAAGGACAGGATTTGATAGACACGGCGCAAATATTGCGTCTTGTTTTCTAAATAACAACAGAATTGAGAGTACTAACGCAATCAGAGAAATATTGAGATGAAAGGCTTTGTAAATATCTATAAGCCGTCGGGCATGACTTCCAGCGACGTCGTCGTAAAGGTACGCGGAATTTTGAGGCGCGCCACCGGTGAAAAGCAAAAGACGGGACATCTTGGTACGCTTGACCCGCTTGCGACGGGAGTTTTGCCGATAGCGGTCGGCAATGCTACAAGGCTTTTCGATTATATGCAGAAAAAGACAAAAGTCTATATTGCCATGTTCAAGTTTGGCGAAACAACGGACACGCTCGACAGAGGCGGTGTTGTAACCTGCGTCGACGGCAAAACCGTAAATTCAAAGGATATAGAACTTGTGTTGACTGATCTTGTGGGAGAAATCGACCAGCTTCCGCCTCAGTATAGCGCCAAATCGATAGGCGGCAGACGCGCGTACGATATCGCAAGAGAGGGCGGCATAGCGGAGCTTAAACCAAAGACGGTAAGTATTCGGTCGATAGAAATTCTGAGCCTACCGGAGACCGAAATTACAATACAGAATGAAAGATATACGCTCGGTCATAACGAATTTGCGTTCAGAATAGTTTGCGGAAGCGGAACATACATCCGTGCAATAGCGAGAGATATGGCGGCTTTGATGAATACGGTCGGATATATGACCTCGCTTTGTCGCGTGCAGTCGGGCGATTTTTTTATTGAAAGTTCCGTAGCTATTGATGCATTTGAATCCGAACCGCTGAAATACCTTATGCCGATAGATACGGCGCTGAAAGATTACGATAACTTGATCCTCGACGGTGCCGACGGCGAAAGAGCGCTCAACGGCGTGCCCGTAAAATGCGAAAAAGAATATAATCAGCCGTTCACGGTTAACGTTGCGGGGCAGATTGTGGGAATAGGCGAGACAAAAGACGGTTATATGAGGATAAAGACAAGACTATGAATCTGATAAAATTAGGAGAAAAATACAATCGTCCGCTTGTCATAGCCTTGGGATTTTTCGATTGCATACATCTGGGGCACAAATTGCTTGCCGATACCGCCTGCGAAATCGCAAGAATAAAATGCGCGGAGAGCGCGCTGTTCACTTTTTCAAACGATATGTCCGCGCTTGCGCGCTATGATAAACAGATTTACGATTTTCAAGAAAGAGCGGAGGCAATTTTCAATCTCGGGGTAGAGAATATCGTTTACGCTGAGTTCGACGACGAGTTTTGCTCGATAGAGCCCGAAAAATTTTTGAAATTGCTCACTGAAAATCTGGACGTAATGGGAATAGTCGTGGGAGAGGATTATACTTTCGGAAAAAACGCGGCAGGCGATACGGAGCTTTTGAAACACTTTTGTAAGAAAAACGGTATCGAGCTGTCCGTCATGCCGTTTTTACTCGCAGACGGCAGGAAAATAGCTACAAGAGATTTGAAAAATTACGTAAGAACGGGGGATGTCGCTAGACTGAACAGCTTGCTATCCGAGCCATATTTTATGATCGGCACAGTGGAACACGCCCGTAACGTCGGCAAGAAATTGGGCTTTCCAACGGCAAATATAACCGTCAAAGAGCGGCGTATGCCTTTGGCGGACGGCATATACGCCACGCGCCTTTATGTAGACGGCGAGGTCTACGACTGTATGACAAACGTAGGAGCAAAGCCCACGTTCGGCGTATCAAAGCCTTCCATTGAGGCATACATATTCGATTTCAACGGCAATCTATACGGAAAGGAAGTAAAGCTCGCCTTTTACGAGCGTACGCGCGACGTGACAAAATTTGCCTCGGCAGAGGATTTGATAAATCAGCTGAAATACGACGAAAACCACATTCGTAATATACTTAAAACATTGGAGTGATTATGGAAAATCAGTCTTCTAAACCGTTATTCGGACCGTCAGGTCACGACGAAACCTTTGTCAAAGAGGGCAATACCGTAACGTTGCAGATGCCCAAATGGTTGAGGGATAAGGGACTCGATATATTTGAGTATTCTTTCGGGAGAGGAGTCCGTACATCCGCCGAAACCGCGGAAGCAATCGGAGCGGAAGCGGATAAATACGGCATAGAAATGAGCGTTCACGCGCCGTATTTTATAAATTTTGCGTCAACCGAACAGGATAAAGCTGACAATTCCATAACGTATCTCACGAGCTCGCTTAAAGCTCTGAAACATTTTCACGGTCGGAGATGCGTGTTTCATCCCGGCGCGGAAGGCAAGCAGCCGCGCGCGGAAGCGTTTGCGCGTACCAAAGATAATTTTTGCCGCGCGCTTGCGGAAATCGAAAATTTGGGGCTAGACAATCTTATCGTCTGTCCCGAAACTATGGGCAAGCAAGCGCAGGTGGGCGCCGTGGACGAGGTTATAGAGCTTTGTACGCTCGGCAAAAACGTGTATCCCTGCGTTGATTTCGGGCACGTAAACAGTCTTTTGCAGGGCGCTCTTAAAACCGAGGACGATTTTCAGCGTATTATTGACAAAATGTTCGACGGCATAGGCGAAGAAAAAACCAAAAACATGCACGTGCATTTCAGCAAAATTCAATATGGAGCGAAGGGGGAGATACGTCATCTTACTTTCAGCGACAGCGTATACGGACCCGAATTCGAGCCGTTTGCAAACGTAATAGTGAAGAATAATCTTACGCCGCATATATTGTCCGAATCCGCCGGCACGCAGATGACCGACGCGCGAACAATGCAGCAAATTTACAATCAACTGATAAATAATTAAGTCTTCGTTGTTATATTTTTGATTTTGCGGATTCAAAATTCTACGCAAAGCATTTGGTGTTGCAATTGCGTGGAATTTTTTTTTATAAATCAATTTTAAGAAGTACAGAAAAAGTTTCCGGCCGCATCTTTTACTTTAACTTTTACTTTAATTTGTTTAGGGCAAGTCCAAAGCAAATTTATTTTAGTCGCAAAATTCAAAAAAAATCAATAGGGTTGCCCCTCTGAAATTATTCGCAAAACACGAGTTTTACGCATAGATAGTGGTAAATATGCTAATTTTTAGTCAATTTTTGTTAATCTTACGGTTTAGATTTTATTTATCGCATTTTGTTATTAATCTTTAATGATAAAAAACTAAATCATATTTAATTCCGATTATACATATGATACATCTGATAAATAATTTTATATCGCACAATTAATTTCTCATATTGATACATGTTATTTTTTAATGCAAATCCAGCGTGGTAAGCGTATGTTCGAGCGCAAGCACGGCGTGTTCATAAGTTACGCCGCCTTGGACGTACACGATATACGGCTCCTTTATCGGCGAATCCGCGCTGAGCTCGATTGACGATCCTTGCACAAACGAACCTGCCGCCATAATGACCTGATTCTGATATCCCGGCATATCCCAAGGCATGGGCTTTACGTTGCTGTCGATTGGCGATATTTCCTGAATTGCGCCGCAAAATTTAATCAGGTTGTCCTGATTGCCGAGTTTTATGCTTGTTACGATGTCATAAGGATGCATATCGCCGCGAGGCAAGGTTTCAAAACCGAGCTCCGTATATGCTTTTGCAAACAAAAGCGAGCCTTTCAGTGCATTTTTGACTACGGACGGCGCAAAAAACAGACCCTGATAGTACGGCAGATAGCCGTAAATGTACGAGCCTTCCTCCATGCCGAGGGACGGCGCGGTCAAACGGTACGAAACCAAAGTAACCGGATTTTCTTTGCCTGCGATATAGCCGCCCGTCGGAGCAATTCCACCGCCGATATTCTTTATGAGCGAGCCTGCCATGAGGTCCGCGCCGACATCGGTAGGCTCGATTTTTTCGACAAATTCGCCGTAACAGTTATCGATTAACACGAGCGTCGACGGGCTTATTTTCTTTACAAAACTGACAAGTTCTCCTATCTGGCGTACGCAAATCGCCTGTCTGAGGCTGTAACCGCGGCTTCTGGCGGCAAAAACCGCTTTGATTTTTTCGGTTTTCAATTTGTGTTCAATGGCCTCGTAATCGAATTCTGGAACGAGATTTTCTCCGTTTTTCAGCTCTATGTGCTCAAAATCGACTCCAAAATCTTTAAGCGACCCCTTATTTTCCGCGCAAATTACATCAGTCAGCGTATCATAAGGCATACCCGAAACCGCAAGCAGCTTATCTCCCGGTCTCAAAACTCCGAAAAGCATCAAGGTCAATGCGTGGGTCCCCGATACTATGTTCGGCGAGACAATCGCGCTTTCGCAACGGAAAATATCCGCGTACAGCTTGCATAGCGTATCGCGGCCGATATCATCATAACCGTATCCCGTCGTACCGACGATATGGCGCGCCTGCACGGCTTGATTTTTGAAAGCGTCCAGCACCTTTTTCTGATTGTAAAGCGCTATGTCGTCAAGTCTTTCAAATTGACAGGTCAATTTTCTTTCGCAAACCTTTCTCAAATGTTCTGCCGCACACTTATCCATATGTAATATCATCCTTGTTAACTTTAATATTTATTAGTATGAGTATTCTATAAAATCGATTTTTACAGAATACATCTAGCTATATTAATTATTGCATTATTTAGAATTGACTTTATTTAGCTCTTCGCAAACATAACGTATCGCACCGTCGTATTCACCCGCTTCAAACCATTTAACGAATTTATAACGTCTGAACCAAGTAAGTTGGCGCTTGGCGTAATTACGCGTATGCTGTTTAATCAGGATTTTGATTTGTTCCTCTTCTTCGCTGTCCAGAATATAATTACCGTTTTCGAGTTTATATTTGCAGTCCTTGAACTCCTTGTATCCTATGGCTTGCATAGATTGCAAATCAAAATTTCCTACGCCAAGCGCTTCCCTGACAAGTCCCTGTTTGAACATTTCTTCTACTCTGTCGTTTATTCTCTCGTATAGCTTTGCTCTCTCGGTATCGAAGCCGACCATAATTACGTCGGGATCCTGCCGTTTGTCCTCATTTTCCGCAAGAGTCTTACCTGTCGATAGGTTTATTTCAATTGCGCGAATTACTCGCTTTTCGTCGTTAGGATGCAGTCTTTCGGCAGTAGCGGGGTCTAGCTCGCGCAATCTGTCGTGCATTGCCTGCGCGCCTAAGCGACTGAAATCCTCCTGTAAGCTCTCGCGGAGAGCGGAATTTTTATCAGTGCCCGCAAAGCTCATCGGATATAGCAACGCTTCAAAATAAAGTCCTGTACCTCCGACGATTATAGGCAATTTCCTTTGGCTTTGCGCGCGGGAAATTGCTTCTTTTGCAAGCTCCGCGTATCTAGCTACGGAAAACTCCTCGTCGCAGTCTACAATGTCGATAAGCTCGTGCTTTACTTTACGTCTTATTTCCGCCGAAACCTTTGCCGTCCCGATATCCAAACCCCTGTAAATCTGCATACTGTCTGCGGATATAATAACGCTGTCAAAAATATCCGCAAGCCGCAACGCGAATTCGGATTTGCCTGAAGCAGTGGGACCGACGACATAAATAGTCGGATATTTCGGATTTTTGTCTTTTTCCACGTTTTTCACCGAATTCTTACACTATACGCTTAAACAGTTTTTCCAGATCGCGTCTTGCGACGGATACGACGGCAGGTCTGCCGTGCGGGCATTTCGTCGGCAGATTGCCAAGCTCGTCGACATAATTTTTGATAACTCGCTCTATTTGTATACGCGAAAGCGTTTCTCCGCCCTTTATCGCGGCTTTGCAAGCCTGTTGGCACAGCCTCTCTTTGAGCAGTCCCGCAAGCGTAATTTCGCTTTCGGAAAGTCTGTTTTCAAACAATTCCCCAAAAAACTTATCGAAATTCATATCCGCAACGGACGAAGGCACCGCTTTTATCATATTCGCCGCGCCGTTTTTCTCTATTTCAAAGCCGAACGATTCGAGCTGAGGCATGATGCCGTCGATATATTCCTCCTCGCTTCCCGTAAGAACAAGTTTGTATGGCAAAATCAGCGGTTGCGAATATTTCGCGTCAAAGCCCGCGACGATTCTGTCATAAAGTATGCGTTCGTGAGCCGCGTGTTGATCGATTATGTATATTACGTCGTCCCTTTCGACGAGAAGATAAGTTGCGAATGCCTGACCGATTATCCTGCCGTCGAATACGCGCGCTACTTCTCCGTCATCGGAGTCTGCTAATCCGTCGGAACATACGACCTTTGGAATACCCGCGTTCATATGGCTGTCTTTAAGCGCGTTTCCCGAGTGAAGAAAGGCAAAATCGTTATAAACGTTGTTCTTCGGCGCGCTCTTCCCTTGATAAAAGGCGGACGTATCGATACGCTGCTGAGCAGTATATGCTATGCGTCCTTCGGACTTTTCCGTCGTATTTCCGCCAATATCGGAAATGCCGTTGGCTCTGCTTATTATGTCACCGAAATCAGACGAAATTTCGGTGTTCTGCGCGACATAATCCGAGCTATGTTCGGCAGTCTGCGGCGCGGCGGAAAACCCGTATGTAATGTCTTTTACGTTGTCGTTTATGGTATTTTGAACGGAATGGTAAACAGCCGAGAAGACCTTTTGTCTATCCAAAAATCTTACCTCTGTCTTGCCGGGGTGCACGTTTGAGTCCACCTCGTCGAAAGGCATAATTATGTCAAGCACAAACATGGGATACGCGCGTTTCATAAGGTAGTCGCCGTACGCCTTTTCCGTAGCGGTCTGAACTGTTGCGTCTTCGACGACCCTGCCGTTTATTATGACGGTCTGATACGTCCTGTTCGGCTTTGTGAAGTCGACGGCTGAAATATATCCCCCGACCTTTATACTGCCCGTACTGCCCGTGTTTCCCGAGCGAATCTCGTATAATTTGTCCGCGGTTTTGGCGCCGTAAACAGCGCATATGGCGTCGGCGAGTGAGCCGCCCTCATTGCTTAACACAACGCCGTCCTCGTCTCTGAGCGTAATAGAAACGGACGGATTTGCAAGCACAAGCATACGCACGGTATCGAGTATATAACGCGCCTCGGATTGCGGCTTTTTCAAAAATTTCAGTCTTGCGGGCGTATTGAAAAAGAGGTTTTCGACGGTTATAATCGTCCCCTCGTTGCGACTGTCCTCGCTTTCGGAAATCACTTTTCCGCCGCTTAGAACAATCTTTGCCGCCGTATTTTGCGATTTAGGCGCAGAAATAAGGGTAACGTTGCTGACGGATGCTATGCTTGCAAGCGCCTCGCCTCTAAAACCCAACGTAGCTAAGCTGTCAAGGTCGGATATGGATGATAGTTTGCTCGTCGCGTGAGGAAGAAACGCCGCGCGCATATCCTCTTTAACGATGCCTATGCCGTTGTCGCTCACCTGAATTTTTCGCGTGCCGCCGAGCTCTATGTCGATATAGACCTCGGTAGCCCCCGCGTCAAGAGAGTTTTCGACAAGCTCCTTTACGACGGATGACGGTCTTTCCACCACCTCGCCCGCCGCGAGCATGTTGAATACGTTTGGTTGAAGTATATTTATCTTTCCCATATGTTCACCGCAGTCAATCGTTTGTCAGTTGTTTTTTGAGGTCGGAAAGTATCGTAAGCGCCTGAATAGGCGTGAGATTGTCGACATCGGTATCGAGAATCTGTCTCTCGATTTTGCTCTCCGCGCCGTCGAACAGGCTGACCTGCGCCGTAGCGATACTCTTCTGCGCGGAATTCAGCAGCATTTCGTTTGTATCGCGGCGTTTGCTGTCCTCTTCCAGACTGCGCATAATGACCTTTGCGTGCTCTATAACGGGCGCGCAAACTCCTGCGAGAGCCGCAACCTCTATGCCGAAGCTCTGCGACGCTCCGCCGCTCGCGATTTTGTGCAGGAACACTATTCCGTTCGCGGTCTGACTGATAAGCACGCGATAGTTCTTTATGCCGTCAAGCCCTTCGAGCTCGGTAAGCTCGTGGAAATGGGTTGCGAACAGCGTTTTTGCATGCAGATTTTTGGTTATGTATTCCAAAACAGCCCAAGCGATCGAAAGACCGTCGAAGGTGGACGTGCCTCTTCCGATTTCATCGAGGATAAGCAGACTTGACGAAGTGGCGTAATTAAGGATTGTGGCAACCTCTATCATCTCGACCATAAAGGTGCTCTGACCGCCGCTAAGGTCGTCGCTTGCGCCGATCCTTGTGAAAATCCTGTCCGTAAGAGCAATATCCGCGGATTTTGCGGGCACGAAGCAACCGATATGCGCCATAAGCACGATAAGTGCAACCTGCCTCATATACGTGCTCTTTCCCGCCATATTCGGACCCGTAATAATCATCGTGCGATTGTTGTCTGAGTCAAGAAGCGTATCGTTCGAGACATACGCGCCCCTGTCGAGAAGCTGTTCCACGACGGGATGTCTGCCCTCGCTTATTCTGATCGTCTTGACCTTTTTGCCGATATTGGGCTTAACGTATTTATTCGCTACAGCTACCGCAGCAAAAGACAGCAGCGCGTCGAGAGTGCTCAGGCATTGAGCGGTGGATTGCAGCGCGGCAACGTTCTCGTAGCAAAGCTGCTTCAACTCGTAGAATATCCTGTCCTCTATCGTGCTTATATTCATTTCGGCGGAATAGACTCTCTCTTCCAGCTGTTTCAGCTCCTCGGTGATAAAGCGTTCGCCGTTTACGAGCGTCTGTTTGCGCTGGTAGCGGTACGGCACCTTATCCACCATAGATTTTGATACCTCGAAATAGTAGCCGAACACCTTGTTGCACCCGATTTTGAGAGTGCGTATGCCCGTCTCCTCTCTTTCGCGAGCTTCGAGCCTCGCCATCCAGTCCGTAGAGTGAATTTTGACGTCTTTAAGCTCGTCGAGCTTTTCATCGTATCCCTTACGAATAAACGCGGCGTTTTTGTTCTTTGTAATCTGGTCTCTGTCAAGCGCGCTGATAAGCGTGGCGTTGACGCTTTCGAGAGCATGTATCCCGCTTGCTATGCCTTTGAGCATAGGTGATTTTATTCCCTTCAAAGCCGCCTTTATCGCGGGCATTTCGCTTAGCGAATCCGAAATAGAAAGCAAATCCTTGGGCGAAGCGTTGCCATAGGCAAGCCTTCCGTTGAGCCTTTCGAGGTCGCGCACGTTTTTAAGCGCGTCGGCGAGTCTTTCTCTTAGGAGTTTATCCGAAACGAGCTCTTCCACAGCGTCGAGGCGTTTGTTTATCATATCCGCGTCCTGCAAGGGCTGTTCGATATATCTGCGCAGGGTACGCGCGCCCATCGCCGTGTAGGTTTTGTCCAGCACGCTGAGAAGCGACCCCTGCTTTTTCCCGTCGCGGGCGCGGGACGTGAGCTCCAGATTTCTGCGCGTGGCGTTGTCCAGCATCATAAAGGATTTGTCGCGCACGAGCGTGATTTTGGAAAGCTGCCCCAGCGACCTCTTCTGCGTCTGGGACAAATACTCCAAAAGACCACCCGCCGCACATACGGCGCATACCTTATCTTCACACTCGAAAGCCGCAAGCGAAGTCAGATTGAACGCAGACAGTATCTTTTTTGTAGCGGCGGACTGACCGTACGCAAAGTCGTGATAGCACTTTGCTCGAAGCTCGGAGGATTTGAAAAATTGCAGATTTCTGTATTCGGACAAAAACCTCTCGTTGCAGATGATTTCGGAGGGCGATATGCTTCCGATAAAGTCGGACAGTCTATCGAGACAGTCGTCTCCCGCGTATTCGTATACGCAGAACTCGCCCGTCGAAATGTCAGTCCAAGCTATACCGAACGCCTTATCCCTGCTGTATACCGAAAGCAGATAATTCGAGGACTTTTCGTCGAGTATTTCCTCCTCCATAACCGTGCCGCCCGACACTACGCGCACTACGTCTCTGTCCACCATACCCTTTGTCGTCGCGGGGTCGGAGAGCTGTTCGCATATAGCCACCCTGAAACCCGCCTCTATAAGCCGACGTATGTATACGTCGACTGCGTGGTGCGGCACTCCGCACATAGGCGCGCGCTCGTCAAGTCCGCAGTCTCTGCCCGTCAGCGTAAGGTCAAGCACTCGCGAAGCGGTCTCGGCGTCGTCGAAAAACATTTCGTAAAAATCGCCCAGTCTGAAAAACAGCAGACAGTCCTCATACTGCGCTTTTATCTGGAAATATCTCTTCATCATAGGAGACAGCCTGTCATAATCGATTTCTTTCACTTTATTTCTCCTTCCTTAGTGCCGAACAGCGAAGCTGATTTCGATTGCGTGATTCTGACGTTGAAAAATCGTCCTATATCCTCTTTGGTGCCGTCAAACGTGACGAGTCTGCCGCTTTCCGTGCGTCCGCAAACCTTTTCCCCGTATTTGGGCGCGTTATCCTCGCAAAGCACCTCATACACTCCACCCGTATAAGTATCGGAAATTTCCTTGGTTATAGAATTTTGAAGCGCTATCAATCTCGATATACGCGCCTGCTTGACGGCATAGGGTATCTGTTTCATTTTAGCCGCAGGCGTGCCCTTCCTCGGCGAATATATGAACGTAAACGCGTTTGAATATCTCACCCTGCGCACGATTTCGAGCGTAGCCTCGAAGTCCTTTTCCGTCTCGGTCGGGAAACCCACCATAATATCGGTGGTTATTCCTATATCTGGCATTCGGGAACGAAGACCCTCGATAAGTCTGAGATAGCGCTCGGTGTCGTAGCGTCTGTTCATATCTGCAAGCACCTTATCGGAACCCGCCTGTATAGGCAGATGCAGATTGTCGCAAATTTTTTTTGACGCCGCCATCTCATCCATAACGGCTTCGGTCAGATCCTTAGGATGAGAAGTCATAAATCTTACGCGAAACTTGCCGTCGATTTTGTCTATTTCGTGCAGGAGCTTGGCAAAATTTACGTCCGAATCCAAATCGTTGCCATAAGAGTTTACGTTCTGACCGAGCAAGGTGATTTCCTTATAACCCGAATCGACGCACCTCTTTACCTCGTCGAGCACGGAGCTCATATCCCTTGAAAGCTCGCGTCCTCTCACGTACGGAACGATACAGTACGAGCAAAAGTTGTTGCACCCGTAGATGATGTTCACCCACGCATTGGGAAAGCTGGTACGCAAGGCTGGCGTTTGCTCGTCTATATCGAGGTAATTTTCGGGAAGCGTACGGTCGAAACAACGATATTTTTTATCGCTCCGCTTTTTTATCGCGTTGCGCGAAGCTACCACTTTGTCAATCTCGTCCGCGAGCATGGAAATATTCCGCGTGCCGAGCACAATATCTACGTACGGAAATCTCTCTCTGATATTCTCCGCCGCGCCCTCCTGCTGGGGCATACAGCCCGCGACTGCTACTATTAAGTCGGGATTTTCCTTTTTTCTGGCTTTGGTCACTCCGATATTTCCGAGCGCGCGTCTTTCAGCTGTGTCGCGTATGCAACAGGTGTTGAAAACTATAATATCCGCCTCTTCCTCTGAGCCGCACTCCTCGTAGCCCTTGCCTGCGAGAATGCCGGCGAGCTTCTCGGATTCGTGAACGTTCATCTGACAGCCGTATGTGTTAATAAAATATTTTTTTGTCATATCGTGTTTCTTTCAATGAGCGCGACTAAACGCCCTTACGAGCCGACGGTCAAGGCTTGCACAGAAGTCGCCCGTCTTGTACGCGCGTACGTATAGTGCGCGCAATGTATTTATAGATTATATCATTATACATAAAAACGGCGGATAAAACAATAATAATTTTGATGAAAAACAAAACGCTGAATGAAAATCTTTCCGAAACCGCGCTGAAAAAGAAAAAGCGCAAAAGAATCGCGCTTGCCGTTTGCTCCTGCATAGTGCTTCTTCCGCTGCTCGCGGCGGCGATAGCCGTAGGCGCGTTCGCGGCTTGGGCGAATACGCAGACCATTGACAAATCCCTTTTGCCTACCGCTCAGGCGCTGCCCGTCTTTTACGATATAGACGGCAACGTAATCCAAACCGAGCAATCGGATTTTGTCACCGTAGACGAGATAAGCGACAATCTGCGTTTTGCGTTTGTCGCGCTCGAAGATAAACGCTTTTACGAGCATAAGGGCTACGATATTGTGCGCATGGGCGGCGCAATGCTGAAAAATATTAAGGCGGGCTCCATTCGGGAGGGCGCGAGCACGATTACGCAACAGCTTGTAAAAAACACTCATCTGACGCACGAACGCACTCTTTCGAGAAAGCTCAAAGAGCTTGCTATATCCATTCAGCTTGAAAAGCAGTACAAAAAGGACGAAATACTTTCGATGTATCTTTCCGTTATATACTTCGGAAACGGCGCGCACGGCGTAAAGCAGGCTGCAAATCTCTACTTCGGGAAAAATATAAGCGAACTTACTCTTTCGGAATGCGCCGCTCTCGCCGGCATAATCCGCAATCCCGCAAAGTATTCGCCCGTATCCAATCCCGAACAGTGCAAAGAGCGCAGGAACGTTGCGCTTTCCGCAATGTTCGAGCAGGGCTATATAGACGAGAACGCGTATATGAGCGCTCAGGCGGAGCCTGTGATAACGAAAAACAAAGGCAGTAACGGAGCGCAAAACGAACGAATTTACGAATTTTATGTCAATCAGGTCAGAAACGAAGTGTGCTCTGCCCTTGGCATAACCAAATATCAACTGAGCAATTCGGGGCTCGAAATTTATACCAATCTGGATACTTCTTTGCAGCTCGAGCTGGAAAAAAACAGAGTGGACGGCGCAAATTATGAATCGCAGGAGGTAAACAGCGTATCCGTCATAATCGACAACGCTACGGGCGCGGTGCTCGCGCATTCCTCTTCCTATCCGTACGCTATTTCCCGTCAGGCGGGGTCGGTGCTCAAACCGCTTGCGGTGTACGCTCCCGCGCTCGACGGCGGATACGTGTCGCTCGCCACTCCTATCGTCGACGAAGAAATCGATTTCGGCGGCTTTTCGCCGTCCAATTTCGGAGGAACGTATTACGGCGATACGACGGTACGCGAGGCTATCAAAAAGTCTATGAACAGCGTGAGCGTAAAGATTATCGACTATATCGGGGTCAATATGAGCGCAAAAAGTCTCGCAAACTTCGGAATTGAGCTTACGGACGACGACAAAAACTATGCTCTCGCGCTCGGCGCCACTTCAAAGGGCGTTTCGCCTCTCGCCGTAGCAAGCGGATATTCCGCACTGGCGCGCGGCGGCGACTATATAAGCGCGACTTACGTCAGATACGTCGTAGATAAGGGTGAAAAAGTTGTGTCGAACGAGCTGCCGCCCGCCTCCTATCAAACGGAATTACACCATACACGCAGATGCAACCGCGCCGTCTCCAATGCGACTGCCGCTCTTATAACGTCCGCTCTTACGGATACGGTGCGCGACGGCACTGCGAAGTCGCTCAGCACTCTTCCTTTCGAGGTGGCGGCAAAGACGGGTACCGCGCAGCGCGCGGACGGCAAAAACGGCGACGCTTGGTGCGCAAGCTACAATCCGCAGTATACGGTGCTCGTATGGCACGGAAACGATATCGGAATGACGGAAAAAGGAGGCGGATATCCTACAAGACACGCCGCAAAAATCTGGAACGGTATCTCTGGCGGCAAACAGCTTGAAAGCCGCTTCCCCGAATGCAGCGATATATGCGACGTTGAAGTGGACGTATACTCGTCCGCTCTCAACAGAAAAGTCGTTGCCGCAACGGAAAATACCCCGTTAGAATACAGAAAAATCGAATATTTTCCCGTCAATGCTTTCCCCGACGCGACAGGCTCGAAGTTCGACAGCATAGAGCCCTTCGATTTAAGGCTTAAAAGCGAAAACGGCGTGGTAAGTATTTCGTTCGATACTGAAAATATTTATTCCTACGAGCTGTATCGCACAGATATTTCGGGAAGCGCCCTAATCTATGCGTCGGTAGGCAACGGCGAAATCTGCGAAATATTCGACAGACCCCTCAGCATGAACAGCAAGGTGGAATATACTTTGATTTGTCATCTGAGCGGCAATGAGGAAATAAGCGCGTCTAGCTCTTCATCGATATTTGTGGACAACAGCTTCCTATACGTCGGTGTAAAAAATTAAAGAGACGTACGTCTCTTTAATTGCATATCCGTACACTACGCAATATGTTTCAAATGTCAAAGTTTGCAAATCCATAGGCAAACTGCCGCTACGGCTTCGGCAACTTCGGCAACTTCGGCAACTTCGTTGCAATACTATTTAGCTTGGTATCTAAATACTATATTCTATTATCTATATTTTATACGCGCTCGCGACCGCTCTTTGCACAAGTACGTCAATTTCGAGATTCCTTTCCGCCTCTTCAACCTTTTTCAGATTGGGATGTATGGATGGATTCTTAGGCAGGAATATCGTGCAGCAGTCCTCGAATGGCTGGATAGAAGTATCGTATGTCCCGATTTTCTGCGCAAGCGCCATAGTTTCCTCTTTATCGAATGCGATAAGAGGTCTGAAAATAGGAAGACCCGCGCAGGATTCCGTCGAGGTCATGCTCTCGACGGTCTGCGATGCCACCTGTCCGAGACTTTCGCCCGTGATAAGAGCCGTACACCCCTCGCGCAGGGCGAGGATAGTGGATATTCTCATCATAAAGCGGCGCATAATGGTTATCATATACTCCGCAGGGCATTTTTCGTGGATTTCAAGCTGAATTTCCGTAAAAGGCACAACGTAAAGCGGCATATCCGAGGTGTAAGCGTTGACTATATCGCGCAGCTCCGCCACCTTTGCGGTAGCCCTTTCCGACGTGTAAGGAGGCGAAGCGAAGTGAACCGCAACCTGCTTCATTCCCCTTTTCGCCATCATATACGCCGCAACGGGGGAATCGATACCGCCCGAAAGCAACAGCATTCCCTTGCTGGAACATCCTACGGGCAAGCCTCCCGCGCAATATATAACGTCGTTATAAACGTATGAATATCCGTTTTCGCGTATATCGACGAAAAATTCATAGTCATAACAAGTCAGATTTACCTTGAAGTTGGTGTTTTTAAGGACCGTATCCGCAAGCAACGCGGCAATTTCGCACGAGCGCATAGGAATGCGTTTATCCGCTCTTTTTACGGTCATTCTGAAAGACGGATTGACTTTAAGGCAATCCGCAGCAGCGTAAAGCGCTATGCGCTTCAAGCTCTCGTTGATTTCCGCAAAGCCGTTATCATAGTCCGTTTCGACCCTGTCGGCAACGGAAAGCGAATATATCCCGAACACCTTTTTTAATACGTCGATGATTTCATATTCACAGTTTATATCGTAATTTCCGACGATATATCTGCCCTGCGAGCGTGAAAACTCGAATTTATAGCGTTTTAGCGCGTTTTTGATATTGCCAATAAGCAGGCTTTCAAAATAGCTCTTGTTCTTTCCTTTGAGGAAAATCTCGCCGTAGCGGATTATAATGACTCTGTCCATATGCACTCCCGTATACGGTCTTAAAGCCGACCGCCTGTTTATTCTCTCGCCTATGCTCAATAAATAATTGTGCTACTTTCGATAAGTAGATTGCGCGAACATAGGCGTCTTCTACGCTGTTTATACTCTTTTGAATTTAGTCAGTACGTCAAGCTCCCGCTTTATGCAATCGACGACGTAATCTATTTCAGAAATATCGTTTTCCTCGCAAAAGCTGAACCGAACTATTCCGTCTCTATGCCTGTCGTCAAGTCCCAGTAAGCCTTTGAATCTGCTCTCGTGATGAGAGCTGCAAGCCGAACCTATCCCGACGTAAATTCCGTATTTTTCAAGCGAATGCAGCAAAACCTCTCCTCGTACGTCCTTAAACGCTACCGTCAGTACGTTGGGGACGGAATTCTCTATCGGCGTAATAATTTGAATTTCAGATATTTCACTTGTCAATTTTTTCAGAAAGATTTCTCGATATTTGGCTATTTTAGAATAGTTATCGGCAAATTTATCTTCGATATTGAGCTTAACCGCTTCGCAAAGCCCCACAATCGACGGATAGCTTTCAGTACCGGATCGCATACCCTTTTCCTGCCCGCCACCGAAAAGCAACGGCTTCACAGACACGCCCTTCTTAATAAACAGCGCGCCTATTCCCTTCGGTCCGTGTATTTTGTGCGCGGATATGCTGTACAGGTCGACCCCGATCGTACGCAGATTTACAGAGATTTTTCCCGTCGCCTGCACTCCGTCGCTGTGGAATATGCAATTCGGCGAGCGCCGTTTCGCCAACCTGACAAGCGCGGCAATATCGTTTACTCCGCCCGTTTCGTTGCTCGCGTGCATAATGGAGATAAGCGAAACGTTTTCGTTAAGCAGTTTTTCAAACTCGCCTACGTCCACCGTTCCATCGCGATTGATAGGAGCAAAGCATACGTCGTAGCCCTGCGCTTTTAATTCGTTTGCAGGCGCGTAAACGGAATCGTGCTCGCCCATTCCGACGATAATCCGACCGCCCTTTGGCTTTCTCGTGCAAAACAATGCGGTATTGTTGGACTCGGTGCCGCCGGAGGTAAAATACAATTCGCCCTCGGGTGCGTGCAACGCGGCGCATATTTCACTGCGAATGCGTCTTATCTCCGTGGAAATTTCGACCGACGGCGTATATAATGCCGAGGGATTGAAATAATCCCTTTGCATTGCTTCCGTCATTGCGCGCAAAACATTGTCGTTTATGCGCGTAGTCGCCGCGTTATCAAGATAGATCGCTTTCGTCATAATCTATTCTTCCGTATTAACTGCCGACAGTTCATTATCTGTTGCGTTATCGCAACTTGCGATGCGCTGTTTCAGAAGCGCCAAAAGATAATCGTCGGGCGCAAACAGCAGCCTGCGCGTTTTATCCGCGTTCCGATATACAATCTGATACACTCCCGCTTCGTGAGCGGCATTGCAGGCTATTATATCTTCATCCTCCGCAAGCCCTTCCATGATGCCGAAGTCGATAATATCTTCGTATACCAGACATAAAATCCGCTTCTGTTTGCCCATCAGGTCTTTTTTTACCACAATAAGCCGCACCGTCGAAAAATCGTAGGCGTACTCCTGCGCGGAGATATTGTAAAAATGAATATAAACTATCCCTATGGCGAGCAGCGCCAGCATTCCGAAAACGAAATACCACACGAGGAATATCGCAAGCATCAAAAACCCCAAGGCAAGCAAAACGGCTACTATCCCCGTCCATTGCATACCTTTCGTTTTCGACGACACCGTCACCTCGACTGTCTGCGTATACTGCTCCGTCATTTCATTTAACCTTGTAATAATCGTCCTTTTTGACCTTTGCCGTCAGTTTCCCGAATGAAACCTGCGCCTCTCCTCTCCCGTTTACGGACAGGA
The DNA here is from genome assembly GCA_947382865.1 of uncultured Clostridia bacterium. Taxonomy (GTDB): domain Bacteria; phylum Bacillota; class Clostridia; order Christensenellales; family CAG-917; genus CAG-475. Next base: position 4,150 of record CANDBF010000014.1, on the reverse strand, counting down.
GCTTGCCACGCTTTTTCAGAGACTTGACCCACACGTTATCGCCGATATTCAAAGGCGAAGGGTCGTATTCGTCTTCGATTACGGCTTTCACTTCGTAATTTGCAGCCATATTTTCCAGCTTCTTGCGCATATTTCTCGCCTCGAAAAGATCCGCCTCCGAAAGGTCGGGCTTGTCAAGCAGCTCCTTTATCTGACCGAGCAGCTCGTTTGCTTCTTCGACGCTGTTTTCTATAAGCCGCTTTGTCTCCTTGCGGATATTCTCGTCGAGCTTTTCTCTCTTTTCTTCTACGAGTTTTTTCTCGTGCTCCGCGGCTTTACGCGCTCTTGCCGCCTCTTCTCTGTCGATAGAAGCCTCATCCACAAGCGCGGCTGCCTTTCTTCTGGTCTGTTCCGCCGCTGTAAGCACGCTGTCGAACTGACGTTTTTCTGCGGACAGCTTGCTTTTGGCATTGTCGACAATCTCCGCGGACAATCCGAGCTTTTGCGCTATTGCGAGCGCGTTTGAGCTTCCGATAGCTCCCATAACCAGCTTAAAGGTCGGAGAGAAGGTCTCCGCATCGAACTCCATAGAAGCGGCGACAACGCGCTTTGTCACAAGCGCGAATTCCTTCAAATCGTTGAAATGCGATGTTATAAACGCCTTTGCGCCTACGCTCAGAATGTGTTCGGCGATACTGACGGCAAGAGCCGCCCCGTCGCCGGGGTCCGTTCCCGCGCCCAACTCGTCGAAAAGAACAAGGGATTTGGACGTTATCACGTCGAGTATTCCGATAGTATTCCTTATATGCGCCGAAAACGTGGACAGGCTCTGTTCGATGCTCTGCTCGTCTCCGATATCGCTGTACACACCGTCGAAAGTGCTTATTTTTGCATATTTTGCGGGGATATACAGTCCGCTCATAGCCATAAGCGTAAACAGTCCGACGAGTTTGAGCGTAACCGTCTTTCCGCCCGTATTGGGACCCGTAATCAGCAACATGTTTTCATCCGCATTAAGCGCGAGGGATACGGGAACGACGACCTTTGCGTCTATGAGCGGATGTCTGCCCTCGCGTATCTCTATTTCCCCCCTGTCGTTAAGCTCGGGTCTGACGGCCTTATACTGCCTTGCAAGCTGCGCCTTTGCAAATATGACGTCCATATCGACAACGGTTTCGTAGCACCAACCGATATTATGACCGCTTGCGGCTATCATATCCGAAAAATCCGTCAGGATGCGTTCTATTTCCGCCTGCTCGTTGGCGAGCTCGCCCCTAAGCTCGTTGTTCATCTCCACGACCTGCATAGGCTCCACGAAAAGCGTTGAGCCGGAAGCCGACTGGTCGTGCACAAGCCCCGCAATAGCGCCCTTGAAATCGCTTTTCAGCGGAATTACGTATCTGTCCGAACGCATAGTTATTATGCTGTCCTGCAAATACTTCGAGTACTGCGGCGAGGTAATAAAGCTCTGCAATTTAGCGCGGATATTCTCGTTTATCTTACGTATCCTCATACGAACTGCGCGCAGCTCAGAGCTGGCGTTGTCGGCCACCTCGGTTTCGGATAAAAAGGAGTCGTATATCCTCTTTTCAAGCTGCTCGTTTACAAACAGACGGGAAGTCATCTCCCAAAGTATCGGGATATCCTTTGCGGAATCAATCGATTTTTTGAGACGGCGCGCAGTGCGCAGAGTGCGCCCGACTTTCAGTATTTCGGAAATCGAAAGTATCGCGCCCTTGCTCGCCTTGGTGAGCGTATCCCCCATTTCGTCCACGGCGAAGCTCGGGCTTAGCGCGTATTCAAAGAGGACTCTATCCGCTTCGTCAGTCTCATCAAGAGCGTATTCTATATCTTTAAGGTTTTCAAACGGAGTAAGAGCCATTGCCTTAGCTTTGCCGTCCGCGGACTGAGCAAAGCTCGCGAGCTCGGCAAGTATTTTGGGATATTCCAAGGTTTTCAGGCTCTTAGCGTCAAACATAATTCGTCCTTATCTGATTTTTGCCCCGAACTTGCGTTTCAATGCGGAAAGTATGACTTCCATCTGCGCGGCTATTTCCTCGTCCGTAAGCGTGCGCTCGACCGAAGAGAAGCAAAACCCTATTCCGACGCTCTTTTTGCCATCTCCGATTTGTTCACTCTTGTACGTATCGAAAACGTTTACGTCCGTAAGATGCTTGATTTTCGAGCTTCTAATCGTCTTTATCATCTCTCCGACAGGAATTTCGTCATCAACTACGACCGCGAGGTCGCGCTCTATCGTCGGGAATTTTGAGAATGCGGCAAACGTTGGCTTTTTGAGATTTTCCAAAGAGAAAATCGCCTCGACCGACAGCTCCGCGAGATAAACTCTCGTGTTGTCTATGCCGTAGTTGCGCGCAACCGCGGGGTGCAATTCGCCGATATAGCCGACGGACTTACCGTTTACGATAACCTCCGCGCTTCTTCCCGTGTGCAGATACGGGCGCGTACTGCGAGTATACTCGCATTGGAGCTTTAATGCGCGCATAACTTCTTCAACCGCCGCTTTTACGGTGAAGAAATCGCAACCGTCGCCGTACATTCCTACCGCAAGCCTTTCTTCCTCGTCGGGCAAATCTTCAAGAGGCAGAGCTTTGGGCAGGTATACCCTCGCCACCTCGAAAAGCGCCGCCGATTTGTTGAAATGGGTCAGATTGTACGTAAGAGTTTCTATCATACTGTGGGTGAGATTTGTTCTCATTACGCTGACAGCCTCGCCTATCGGATTGATAAGGCGTATACAGTTACGCGCGCTATCGCCGTCATCCAGCCTTAATTTGTTCGCAAATTCGGGGGACGTAAAGGAATACGTCACACACTCGCTCAGTCCGCAGGCGCACAGCGTAGATTTTATAATATCCACCGCTTTCAGCTTATCGGGCATTCCGCCCTGCGTAAGCGTCGCATACTTAAACAGCGTAGGCTTGACGTGGCGGTAGCCGTAAACTCTGATAAACTCCTCCGCAATATCGTTTACGCCGACGATATCCTCTCTGTCTTCGCCGACGATAGCCGTCATAGAATATCCGCGGTCAAGCGTTTCAATGCCGAGCCTCGCGAGAATGGAAATCAGTTCCTTTTTAGGCACGTTGCAGCCGAGTATGTCTTTTATCCGGGAAACCGTGAAATCAATTTCTCTGTATTTCGGATAATCCACCTTCACGTCGATTATTCCGTCCACGATATCGCCGCTTCCGCTCTCGTAAACGAGGGTAAGCGCGCGCTTTATCGCGTATTCCTGCGAGGCGAAATCGATGCCCTTCTCGAATCTTGCGGAGCTATCCGACCTGAGTCCCAGCGTACGCGAGGTGCGGCGGACGTTATCTCTTGCAAATTTCGCCGCCTCGAACACAACCTCAACGGTATCCTCTCGTATTCCGCTGTTGAGACCGCCCATAATTCCCGCGATTGCGACGGGTCTGTCGCTGTCACAGATGACAAGCATACTGTTGTCGAGTTTGTTTTCCTTTCCGTCGAGCGAAACAATCGTCTCGCCGTCGTACGCGTTTCTGACGACTATATGATTTCCGCCTATTTCGCGCTTGTCAAAGGAGTGCATAGGCTGTCCGATTTCGGTGAGCACGTAGTTGGTGATGTCGACGATATTGTTTATCGGTCTTATCCCGACCGCGCGCAAACGCGACTTTATAAGCTGCGAGGACGGGAAAATTTTGACGTTTTTCACGCCTGCCGCCATATATCTGGGGCACAGTTCGGAATTCCGAACGTCAACCGAAACCATATCGTCGATACTGTCTCCGACGGTCTTATATCCGATTTCAGGCTCGCGGCAATCGGTGCCGAGCGCGACGGCGACTTCCTTTGCGAGCTTATAAATACTGTTGCAGTCGGGACGGTTGGCGGTCACGCCTATATCGAGAATAACGTCGTTATAACCAAGAGCGTCGAGCGCGGGCGCGCCGAGCTCCGTATCGGGTGTAAATCTAAGTATATCGCCCGCCTTCTGACCTTTAACGTCGTCGACGGTTATGCCGACCTCTTCGAGCCCGCAGAGCATTCCCTCGCTCTTCACCCCGCGAAGCTCGCCCGCCTTTATCACGGTTCCGTCGGCAAGTTTGGCGCCGTCAAGCGCGACGGCGACGGTTTAGATCGGAAGAGCGTCGTGTAGGGAAAGAGTGTCTACGACAGTGTA
>CANDBF010000013.1 GCA_947382865.1 uncultured Clostridia bacterium | reverse complement strand
TGTTCGGTTTATTTTTGCTACGCAAAGGCGAAAGCCTTTGTTGCTTGCTTTATTACTTGGTCAATGCCTCTTGCACAGCAACTGCGCAAGCGACGGCTTTTTATAAACCAAAAAGCACCGCGAGGGTGCTTTGTGTTCGGTTTATCTTTGCTACGCAAAGTCGAAAGCCTTTGTTGCTTGCTTTATTACTTCGTCAATGCCTCTTGCACAGCGACTGCGCAAGCGACAGATGCGCCGACCATAGGATTGTTGCCCATGCCGATCAAGCCCATCATTTCGACGTGCGCGGGGACGGAGGAGCTGCCTGCGAACTGCGCGTCGGAGTGCATTCTGCCCATCGTATCCGTCATGCCGTACGAAGCGGGACCTGCCGCCATATTGTCGGGGTGGAGTGTACGTCCCGTGCCGCCGCCGCTCGCAACGGAGAAATACTTTTTGCCGCTGTCGACGCACCATTTCTTGTACGTGCCCGCGACGGGATGCTGGAAGCGGGTGGGGTTGGTGGAGTTGCCCGTGATAGATACGTCAACGTCTTCGAGACGCATAATCGCAACGCCCTCGGTCACGTCGTCCGCGCCGTACACTCTGACAGCCGCGCGCTCGCCGTTGCTGTACGGAGTTTCCTTGACGACCTTAACTTCGCCCGTGAAATAGTCCATTTTGGTTTGCACGTAGGTGAAGCCGTTGATACGGGAGATTATAAACGCAGCGTCCTTGCCCAAGCCGTTAAGAATGACTTTAAGCGGAGTTTTTCTGACCTTGTTTGCGGTCCTTGCGATGCCGATAGCGCCCTCTGCCGCGGCGAAAGATTCGTGACCGGCGAGGAAAGCGAAGCACTTCGTGCTTTCTCTGAGTAGCATAGCGGCGAGGTTGCCGTGACCGAGACCGACCTTACGCTGTTCTGCAACGGAGCCGGGGATGCAGAAAGATTGCAGACCCTCGCCGATAGCCTCGGCGGCGTCCGCAGCGCTCGTGCAGCCTTTCTTGATGGCGATTGCGCAGCCTACGGTGTATGCCCACACTGCGTTCTCAAACGCGATAGGTTGAATACCTTTTACGAGCGTTTCGCAGTCGATACCCTTGTCGAGGCAGATAGATCTGGCATCTTCGAGGTCCTTGATGCCGTAGCTCTTGAGAACGGCATTTATTTTGTTTATTCTTCTTTCAAAACCTTCAAATGTTACACTCATAGTAAGTCTCCTTATTATTCCTGTCTGGGGTCGATATACTTGACCGCGCCGTCCTCGGCTTTGAATCTGCCGTAGGTACCCGTGCATTTTGCGAGGGCTTCGTTTGCGTCGACGCCTTTCTTTATCATATCCATAAACACGCCGAGCTTGCAGAACTGGTATCCGATAATCTGATTATCCTTGTCGAGAGCGAGCTTCGTGACGTAGCCCTCAGCCATTTCGAGATAGCGGGGACCCTTGGAAACGGTGGAGTACATAGTGCCTATCTGGCTTCTGTGACCCTTGCCGAGGTCTTCGAGACCCGCGCCGATGACGAGACCGCCCTCCGAGAAAGCGGACTGCGTTCTGCCGTATACGATTTGCAGGAAGAGTTCTCTCATAGCGGTGTTGATAGCGTCGCAGACGAGGTCGGTGTTGAGAGCTTCGAGTATGGTTTTACCTGCGAGGATTTCCGCCGCCATAGCCGCGGAGTGGGTCATACCCGAGCAGCCGAGAGTCTCGACAAGAGCTTCCTGAATGATGCCGTCCTTGACGTTGAGAGTGAGTTTGCACGCGCCTTGTTGAGGAGCGCACCAGCCCACGCCGTGAGTGAGACCGCTGATGTCCTTGATCTCCTTGGCCTGAACCCATTTGCCTTCCTCTGGGATAGGAGCGGGTCCGTGATTTGGACCTTTTGCAACGCAGCACATTTCGTCGATTTCGCGTGAATATTGCATAGTCTTTCTTTCCCTTATACGCGTGTGCGTAGCGGGAAAACCTCCTTAATAAATTCTTTGATTATATTATCATATAAAAAAATTTTTATCAATAAAAATCTCTAAGTTGGTTTTATAATATCGTTTAATTTCGGGAGCGCAAAAATCGGTTCGTATTCGGTTGAAAAAAAATCGGGCGGGTGTTATAATTCCGTTATTAAAGATTCGGAGTTGAATATGGCGAAGCAAAACGTTATAGATATGCTCAAAGAGCGCGGACTTCTCAAACAGATAGTTTTTGAAGAGGAATTGAAAAAGCTCCTAGACAGCGGTTCTCAGTCCTTTTATATAGGCTTCGACCCCACCGCGGACAGTCTGCACGTGGGGCACTTTATGCAGATGATTGTTGCCAAGCGTTTGCAGGACGCGGGGCACCGTCCGATTATCCTTATCGGCGGCGGCACGGCTATGGTGGGCGACCCCAGCGGCAGGACGGATATGCGCTCGATGATGACTCCCGAGACCATACGTCACAACGTGGAATGCTTCAAAAAGCAGATGCAGCGCTTTGTGCGATTCGAGGGTGAGAACGCGGCTATACTGGTGGACAACGCGGATTGGCTTTTAGGGCTCAATTACGTGGAGTTTCTGCGCGACGTAGGCGCTAATTTTTCCGTAAACAGAATGCTTACGGCGGAGTGCTACAAGCAGAGGATGGAAAAGGGACTTACTTTTCTTGAATTCAACTATATGCTTATGCAGGCGTACGATTTCCTCGTGCTCAACAGGAAGTACGGCTGCGTGCTCGAATGCGGCGGAGACGACCAGTGGTCGAATATGCTTGCGGGCGCGGACCTTATCAGGCGCAAGGAACAAAAAGAGGCGTATGCCGTGACGTTCGCGTTGCTAACGACCGCGGAGGGCATAAAGATGGGCAAGACCTCGAAGGGCGCGGTGTGGCTGGACGCCGAAAAGACAACTCCCTACGATTTCTTCCAGTATTGGCGTAATATCGCGGACGCGGACGTGGAAAAGGTGTTCAGATATCTCACTTTCCTGTCTCTCGACGAGATTGCGGAGTTGACCAAGTACAACGACGAGCGTATGAACAGGGCAAAGGAGAGGCTTGCATACGAGCTCACCTCTATGGTGCACGGCAAAGAGGTTGCAGACGAGGTGCTTGCAAAGGTTAAGGCGGCATTCTCGGGAGACAGCGAAAATATGCCGTCTGCTGTTATTCCCGCGGGAGTTAATCAGGTTGCGGAAATCCTTGTACACGTCGCAAAGGTTGCGTCAAAGGGCGAGGCAAAGAGGCTTATACAGGGCGGAGCGGTTTCGGTGGACGGCGTGAAGATTTCGGATATAGCTGCGTGCGTTACCGACAGTCAGCTTGCAAACGGATTTGTGTTGCAAAGGGGCAAAAAGAATTTTTATAAGGTAACTGTCGAGTGAACGGCTATCGTTTTATAGACGGCGAATATGAGATACGCTACGAGGTCAAACGCTCGGTCTTTATCGCGACCGCCAAGGGCGAGCTGGACGAGGACGGAGCTGAGAGCTTCATAAAAAGCGTAAGGAAGCGCTATCCCGACGCGACTCACAACTGTTATGCGTACGTGAGCGACGAGCTCGGCAACCGCACGAGATTCAGCGACGACGGCGAGCCCGGCGGAACGGCGGGACAGCCTATACTCGAAGTATTGAAAAAACAGGGACTTGTCAAATCGGCTGTTGTCGTGACGAGGTATTTCGGAGGTATAAAGCTCGGCGCGGGAGGACTTGTAGGCGCGTATTCCGCCGCGGCGGCGGAAGCCGTGCGGGCGGCGAAAATATCCTTCAAAGAGGAGTGCAGACTAATCCGTATCAAAGCCGATTATTCCGATTACGCCGCGCTCGAAAAGCTGTTTGCAAAGGGCGGCTGTAAAGTGAGCTCAATCGAATACGGAGACGGAGTAAGCGTGGGCGTATACGTGAAAACCGATTGCGCAGAAGCGTTTTTGAAGAACGTATGCGAAATTACGTCTTCGAGAGCGCAGGCGGCGGATACAGGCGAAGAGGGATACGAAATCCTAAGCCCGCTATGATGATATATTTCATAAAAACTTAGAAAATTTCTAAAACCGATGTTTATAAATACGAAAATAAACAATAAAACGCATTTCGCGTTGGAAGAGGTGGGAATTGGAATATCCGCTTGACGAAAAAAGAGCGGCGCAGGCGTACGAAGCGCTCGTTAAATATCTGACCGTATGCCAGCGCTCCGAAAAGGAGTGCAAGGACAAGCTGTACGAAAAAGGATATCATAAGGACGAGGTCGAATTTGCCATTTCCAAAGCCAAAGGCTACCGATATATCGACGACGCTGAGTACGTGCGCAATTATCTGATTTTCAACAAAGGCAGATACGGCGCGAAAAAAATCGCATATAAACTGACTTCCGAGAAGGGCGTGGATAAGAAGCTGGTTGAAAATATAATAGCCGACAGCATTGACGAGGATTTCGAGTACGAGACCTGCCGCGGCTACGCCGAAAAATATGTCAGGCAGAAGCATATCGAGGACAAGTCGCAACTGCGAAAAGTTACGGCGTTTTTATATCAGAAGGGCTTCGATTGGAGAGTCATAAACAGGGTCGTCGGGGATTTATTCGACGCAGACGGGGATTTTGACGTTTGAGGATTCGAGAAATTTTGACCAAAAAATAGCTGTGTCGTGGCGGATTATGTCATTGCCGTTATGGATTTTTCGGCGGCATAATTAAGTTTCAAAAAATCCGAGGGAAACGAGGAGAGCTTCGTTGACTCTCGTCATCATATTGATAGGCAGCTCGCCTATCTTTTCTTTTAAGCGGCGTTTATCGAGGGTGCGGATTTGCTCCAAAAGCACGACGGAGTCCTTAGGCAGTCCGTACTGATTTGCGGGCAGGGCGATATGAGTTGGGAGCTTAGCCTTTTCCAGCTGGGAGGTTACCGCAGCGGCGATAACGGTCGGACTGTACTTGTTGCCTACGTTGTTCTGCACAATCAGCACGGGTCTGACGCCGCCCTGTTCGCTGCCGACAACGGGACTTAGGTCCGCATAATATAAATCGCCACGTTTCACCATATCCATACCGCAGATTATTGTCAATTATTAGGGATTTTATCCCTCTGCATATTATGACGGTTGAAAATAATTAAGTGAGAGCTTGCGGTATGCCGAATTAAAATTCTTATGCCGTTACGATTTAGTTGAAGTTAATTACGGCACAAACTTAAACGTATGTCTAATTTCTTATGGTTTAAGAAAATTTTTTATAGCGTTTTTCATATTCGCAGGCAGCGCGAAATAACTTTTATTATGATAAATATAGGCATAGCCGGTTACGGCAATCTGGGCAAGGCGTGCGAGCGTATAGCCGCACAAAGCAATATATTCGAGGTTAAGGGAATATTCACCCGCAGGAATCCAAGCGAGGTCGTGTCTCCGTTGTTTGGAACTCCCGTTTACGCTCAATCGGAGATATGCGATTTCGAGGGCGAAATAGACGTAGTCTGTATATGCACGGGCTCCGCTCATGACGTGACGGACTTGGGGAAGAGCCTCGCGAGGCGATTCAACACCGTGGACAGCTTCGACACGCACGCCGAGATGCGCGGATACGTTTCGGAAATGAATAGGATAGCGACCCAAAACGACAGGCTTTGCTTCGTAGGCATAGGCTGGGACCCCGGGCTCTTTTCGCTTATGCGCGCTCTGTTTTGCGGTGTGCTTCCCGACGGAGACACTCAGACCTTTTGGGGCAGGGGCGTATCGCAGGGACATAGCGAGGCTATAAGGCGTATAGACGGCGTGGCGAACGCAAAGCAGTACACCGTGCCCAAGGAAGAGGCGATCAGACTTGCCGGAGAGGGGAAAGCCGCCTCTCTTTGCGACAGGGACAGACATATGCGCGAGTGCTACGTCGTGGCTAAGGACGGCGCGGACAGGGAAGCGATAAGAGAAAAAATCGTAACTATGCCCAACTATTTTGCGCCGTACGACACGACGGTGACTTTCGTAAGCGAAGAGGAGTTTGAAAAGAATCATTCCACTATGGCGCACGGCGGCTTCGTTATGCGGAGCGGAGAGGCGAACGGAACAAGACATAATCTGGAATTTTCCTTGCGGCTTGACAGCAATCCCGATTTTACCGCTTCCGTGCTTATGGCGTACGCCGCCGCGAACGCGAGGCTGTATGAAAGCGGACTGCGCGGCGCGAAAACCGTATTGGACGTTCCGGTCTCCGCTTTATTTGACGGTTGTTACTGCGATATCGTCAAAAAATTCGTCTGACGTTTTTTATGACGGATTAGCTTTGAACACAAGGACAAGTTCAAAACCGCAAGAAAGTTTGTCCGACCGCTTGCATATATCGCGCGCTTTCTGTAAGATTAAAGGCGACTCACACAAATTGGACGGCAATTATGGACGCTTACGATTACATACTGTTTGACCTCGACGGAACGGTGACGGACAGCAAGCCCGGCATCGTGAACTGCATACGCTATGCTCTTGGGAAGAAGGGCATAGACTGTCCCGACAGCATACTCGACAAAATGGTCGGACCTCCTTTCAGAGTATCGATGCACGATTTTCTGGGGCTTGAAATGCCTATGATAGAGGAGCTTATCACCCTTTACAGAGGCGTATACGAGGTGGACGGCTGGAAGCAATGCAGGATTTACGACGGGGTTATCGATATGCTGGAAGCTCTCAAAAGCGCGGGCAAACGCCTTGCAATCGCCACCTCCAAGCCCTTGAAATTTACAAACATAATGATTGACGGTCTTGGGCTTAGGAAGTATTTTGACTTCGTAGGCGGAGCGAGTTGCGACGCGAGCAAGGAGACGAAAGCGGACGTCATAAACCTCGTGCTGGAATCACTCGGGGTAAAGGATATATCGCGTGTGCTTATGGTGGGCGACAGACTTTACGATATGGACGGAGCGCGCATATGCGGAGTGGACGCGGCGGGCGTGCTTTGGGGCTACGGCGACGAGGAGGAACTGAAAGGACACGGCGCAAAGTATATTTTCAACTCTCCGCGCGAGCTTGCAACCGCCGTAACAGAATAACTCGGACAATCGATTTATATGACCGATTAAAAACAATAACGGCATTTTATTTTGCATTTTGAGCATATAAAGCGCCGTTTTTGTAATTATAATAGATTTTTATTTACATCAACGATGAAATACGAGGGCAGAATCAAAATTTTTCGATGACGCTGAAATTGCACTGCGAGCGTACGAATTTGATTTCGTGAGTTCCTGCGGGCAGGATTTCGAGCTCGCCGTCGCGGCAATAGTTTACGTCGTTGTGATGCGTCACCGACGCGGCGCAAATCTTCTGGAAAATGATTTTTCCCTCGCGCTCCTTTTTCAAGCCCAGAAAGAAAACTCGGAAAAACGGAAAGAACATTTCGATAAGTCCCAGCGCTCCGCCGTGCTTGGGAGAGCGGATTGCGACAAGATGCCCGCTTTCGCTTTCGGCGTCGTAAGCCTTGTTGAACGGAAATCCGAAGCAGCGAGGAGATTTGACGAACATTATCAGATTGAATTCGCCCTCGAAACGCTTCGTGCCGCAATCTATATCGGCTTTTATCCGGTGAACTCGGTATTCCTTGAAAACGTGCCCTATATACGCGAAGACTCCCAGTTTCTTTTTTGTCTCCGGTTTGGACGTGTACCCGATGGGAGTAAACGCTCCCGTTGCCAATACGTAGGTGAAAAGACTGTTTTCCGAATGAGCGCGCCCGTTTGCGCGCTCTCGGCTTTTGACCTCTGCGCAATCCGCTTGCGCGCAGTCTTCGCTATAAGCAGATGCGAGGTCGGTAGCCGCGCCCGATATACTTTCGTATTTTCCGACTATAATTTGCTTGCCCGCTTTCGCTCCTCCGCAGGATGGGCAGACGGTTTTGGCTTCTTCGTAGCGCTCGGCCTTGGCTTTGTCGTTTAGCGTGCCGACGGGGAAATACCATACGTCCGTCGCTTTGTCGTATATCTTTGCCAGAACGGAACTGAGCGTGCCGTCGCCGCCGCATACCGCAACCGCGTCGTAACCGCGCGGGTCGGGGTCGGAGTCGTCGGGAAGAGAGCGGCGAACGTAAACGTATTCCTCGCCCAGACATTTTTCCACCTGTTCAAAGGAAATCCTTTTGCTTCCGCCTGCGGCGCGATTTATGATGATGAGACAGTTTTTCATTTTTACCCGACATATTTATGAGCTTCGCAAATATTTTGTGCGCTAGGAGACTTTTTATAGTTGAACGGCTCATTTTTCAAAATGTAAAAGTTTGCTATTTGAGTTTACAGTTGCAAATATATCTGCTATAATTATTGAGATTATCGTTTATACGCGTATATGCGCGTACCCAAAAGGAGCTAATATGGCAGTCAAATTAGGTCAAATGGATTCTAAGGATTTGTTTACCATCCCCAACATCATCACCTATTTCCGCATAATTTGTGTACCCGTGTTCGTCGCGCTTATGGCGATTGGCGGAATGAGGGCGGATTTCACGCTGTTTTACGCCGCGTTCGGCGTATTCGTATTTGCGGCGGCAAGCGACCTTGTGGACGGTTGGATTGCAAGACGCTTTCATATGCAGAGCGGCATAGGTATGGCGCTCGACCCCATTGCCGACAAGCTTATGCATATCGCGGTACTTGCTTGTCTGTCATTGTGTACGGGTTTGACTCCTCTCGGAAAAAATCTTGTCCAAAACGGCACGATTGACAATCCTTGGTTTGTACATTATGCGTTTGTGGTGCTGATATTGGCAAAGGAAATAGTGCAGACGTTTATCGCGCTTTACGTCATGAAAAAGGGTGCGACCGTCAAGGCGAACTGGCTTGGGAAAGTATCTTCGTTTACGATTTCGGTCGGCGTTATACTCGGGTTTTTCCACAACTACGTTCAATATGCGGATTGGGGAATACTCGCTTGGGGTATCGCGCTCACCTATGCCGCGGCATGCGCGTATCTCGCCGACGTATTGAGACAGGTCAAACGTATAGAGAGCGGTCAGCAGAAAGCTATATCAGCCGAAACCGTAAAGGAAAACGATATTAAAGCCGTCGAGAAAAGGAAGAGCGGCGCAACGGGAGGAATCTTCTCCGAGGACGGAGACGTGCTTGCCGAAACGTCCGCAGTTGAAACGAAGACCGAGGAAAGCGTGCAGACAGATACGCAGGACGGAGCGCAGGAATAGAATTTTACGCCGCGGTCGCGGCAGGAGAATATATGGAACAGATGGAAAAAACTTACAATCCCGCTTTTGAAAAAACCGTTTATCAGAAGTGGATAAAGGGCAAATGCTTCGAGGCGCATCCCAATTCCGAGAAAGAACCGTTTACGATTATGATGCCGCCGCCCAATATAACGGGTCAGCTTCATATGGGACACGCCCTCGACGACACGACGCAGGACATAATCATCCGCTTCAAGCGTATGTGCGGCTACGAGGCGCTGTGGATGCCCGGCACCGACCACGCCGCGCTTGCGACGGAGGTCAAAATCGTCGAGAAGCTGCGCGAGGAAGGCAAGAGCAAGGCGGATTTGGGCAGAGACGGCTTTTTGAAGCGCGCGTGGGAGTGGAACGAGCAGTACGGCGGCAGGATAATCGAGCAGCTAAAAGGTCTGGGCGTATCCTGCGACTGGTCCAAGCTCGCGTTCACTATGGACGAGAACTGTTCGGCGGCAGTGCTGGACGCGTTTGTGAAATACTACAAAAAAGGCTTGATATACAGGGGCGACAGGCTTATAAACTGGTGCCCGCATTGCCATACCGCGCTTAGCGACGCCGAGGTGGAGTATGAGGAGCAGCAGTCCAACCTCTGGCATTATAAATATCCCGTCGTGGGAGAGGATGACGCAATAGTCATTGCGACGACCCGCCCCGAAACTATGCTGGGCGATACCGCCGTCGCGGTCAATCCCAAGGACGAGAAGATGGCGAAGTATATTGGCAAATCCGTCCGTCTGCCGCTCACCGACAGGATTATACCCGTCGTCGGCGACGACTACTGCGAAATCGGCTTCGGCACAGGCGCGGTGAAGATTACTCCCGCCCACGACCCCAACGACTTCGAGCTGGGACTAAGACACAATCTGCCCGTCATCGCGTGCATAGGCGAGGACGGACTTATGAACGAGAACGCGGGCAAGTATAAGGGGATGGACAGGCTGACCGCAAGAGCGGCGATAGTCGAGGACCTTACCGCACTCGGGCTTATGGTGAAGATAGAGCCTTACGCGCACAACGTCGGCACGTGCTACCGTTGCGGCGAGACTGTGGAGTCGCTCATTTCAAAGCAGTGGTTTGTGAAGATGAAGCCGCTTGCCGAGCCCGCGATAGAGGCGGTCAAAAACAAGAAGACGGAGTTTATTCCGTCCAGATTCGAGAAGATATATTTCAACTGGATGGAGAATATAAAGGACTGGTGTATTTCACGTCAGCTTTGGTGGGGACACCGTATCCCCGCGTACTACTGCGACGGGTGCGGTGAGATGACGGTTTCAAAAACGCCCGTCGACGTGTGTCCCAAGTGCGGAGGGAAAACCCATCAGGACGAGGATGTGCTCGACACTTGGTTCAGCTCCGCATTATGGCCGTTCAGCACGCTCGGATATCCGAAAAAGACCAAAAATCTCAAATATTTTTATCCTACGAACGTGCTTGTCACCGCTTACGACATTATTTTCTTCTGGGTCGCTAGGATGATATTCAGCGGCATCGAGTTTATGGGCGAGGTTCCGTTTTCGGAGGTGCTTATCCACGGAATCGTGCGCGACGCGCAGGGCAGGAAAATGTCAAAGAGTCTCGGCAACGGAATAGACCCCTTGCAGATAATAGACAAGTACGGCGCGGACGCGCTCAGGTTTTCGCTGGCTTCGGGAATCGCGCCCGGCTCGGATACCCGCTTTACAGAGAGCAAGGTGGAGAGCTGCCGCAACTTCGTCAACAAGCTCTGGAACGCCTCTCGCTTCGTGATTATGAACATAAAGCCCGACGACGATTTATCTATGCCGTCGAGACTGAACGCTCTTGACAAGTGGATACTCACCCGTCTCAACGACACCGTCAAAGAGGTGACGATAAACCTTAACAAATACGAAATAGGAATGGCTTCCGCAAAGCTGTATGATTTTGTGTGGAGCGAATTTTGCGACTGGTTTATAGAGATGAGCAAGGCTCCGCTTTATTCGGGAGAGGAAAAGGAGCGCAAGCATGCAATCGCTATGCTCGCGCACGTGCTTACTCAGATTTTGAAACTGCTGCACCCATTCATTCCGTTTGTAACGGAGGAGATATATTCCAAATTTGCGCCAAAGGGCTCGATACTCATGACGCAGCAGTGGCCTGCGTACAACAAGCACAGCGTATATAGAAAAGAAGAGACGGGCATAGAGGGCTTGCGCGAGATGGTCGTGGCGATAAGAAACATACGCAACGAGATGAACGTGCCTCCCTCCAAAAAAATTCATGCGTACGTCATAGCGGAAAACGAAAGTTTCTACAATCAGTCCGCGGGCTATATATGTAAGCTGGCGGGCGTCGAGAAGGTCGCTTTCGTCAAAGATAAGGGTGAAGTGACAGAAAAGGCGAGCATAGCCGTCACAAAGGATGCGGAGGTTCTCATACCGCTCGGCGACCTTGTGGATACGGCAAAGGAAAGAGAACGTATAAACGCCGAGATAGAGCAGACCAGAGCGGTGATAGCAAAAACCGAGGCATTGCTCGCAAACGGGAGTTTTGTGGAGCGCGCTCCGCAGAAGCTGGTCGACAACGAGAGGGAGAAGTTAAAAACCGCTCTCGAAAAGTTGGGCAAGCTCAAAGACAAGCTCGTCATGTTTGAGGAAACCGTATGATCGTCAAGGACAGCACCAAAAACTTCAACTGCTTCAAGTCCACTTGGAGGTATTTCGCCGACAAGGGCATATATCTTATACTGCTCAATCTCGTGCCTACGCTGATGTTGGCGTTTTTGCTTTCGCCGTCGTCGACGATGTATTATCTGTTCAACGTAAACAACGTGGACGCGACAAATCTGGGCGCGCTGTTCGGAAGCATGTGGAGCTTTCCGTACTCGTTCTGGTATATCGGGATAGTCGGATTTGTGCTGCTCGTCTTTACGGGCTCGGTGAGCTTCGGCGTTATAGACAGACATATGCGCGTAGGCGAGTTTACGGTGAGCCCGCGCCATATCAAAAACAGACTCAATTACAATCTGCTTACGGGCGTAAAGTTTGTGTTCGTAGCTGTGCTGAGCCTCTTGTTTTACAGCGTGGTGTCTACGGTGCTGTACTATCTGTGGGCAAACCTGTTCTCCAACTACGCGACGAAAATGGTGTTTAACGTCGTTACGCTCTGCATCATGGAAATAGGCATGATAACGACGATGTCCATGTTTATTCTGTGGCCGCCCTATATGCTCCATACCGGTTTGAAGTCGTTCAGCGCATTCAAGAGGGCTTGGAGCAGCATGTCGGGCAAGACCTTTCAGGCTATCGTTGCGATAATCACGGTCGTGCTCCCGTTGCAGATAATCATGGCGGTGACGGCGGCTTTTAACGCGGGCGTTATATGCCGCACGATACTGGACGGCTTGTCCTACGCGATTGTCGTGCCGTTTTACTTTACGCTTATGTACAATATTTTCTATGACGTGACGGGAACGGAGCGTATGGATCTGGTGCAGAAGCAGAAGAATATCTGGGCTAAAAAATAAATAGTGTTTCTGCGGCGCGAGGACCGCAAGAGGTAGAAATGGAATTCAGAAATTCTATAACAATCCTGTTTTCAAATATGGGCTATGTGCTCAAAATCCTGATGTGGATATTGATATCCCTGCTCATAACGGCGGCGGTGGGAGCGGCTATTCTCATCCCGATTTGGAGAGTGCTCGCAAGCACGACCGCGGTGCAGGCAATCGCAAGCGGGATTTTTAATACGGTCGGCGAAATCTGGAACGGCGGACTGCATATGCGCGTTGCGATTTACGATTTGGTTCCGCGGCTTATAGATTTGCTAAAAGAGATAGCCACAAACCCCGCAATCGCCACGGGACTCGCGTTTGCCGTGCTGTTCCTTTATATGCTGTACAGCTTTATAATGGGGCTGTCATATTATACGATTGCCGATATTATAAACAAACTTATGTCGGCAAATCTGCGTTTCGGGTTTGCAAGCAATATGGCGCTCAATTTCAAGAAATGCTGCCGTTATTCTTTTGCAAAGCTGCTTATCAGCATGCCGATAGATATTCTCGCCGTCGTGCTCGGACTACTGCTGGCATACGGTCTGCTTTCGGTCGTAGGCGTTTTTGCGCTCGCGATTATGCTTGTATTCGGCGTGCTTTTCTTTTCGCTCAAAGCGTTGCTGTTCAGCGGATGGCTGCCCAGAGTCCTGCACCATCCCGAGGAGAAGCTGTTTATCAGCTTTACGCGCGCATTTCCGTTTGTCAAAGCAAATCTCGGCGGATTGTTTAAGGCGTACGTCATTACGTTCAGCTGCGTCTATCTGCTCGCTTCCGTTCTTACGGTGCCCACCTGCGGACTTATCATGCTTATACTTCCGTCGATATATTATTTCCTGCTGCGCGCAGTCGAGCTTGTAGGCTACTATAAGACCAAGGGTTTCAGCTTTTATGCCGACAGCACAACGGTTGTAAATACCGTGGATTACGGCTTCAGATTTTCGGGGCAGGCAGGATTGAACGCGGAGGAAAAGGTCAACAATATTCCTACGGTCGCGCCGCATGCAAAAACGAATTCCGCGGAAGAGAATAAGCGTGAAATTTCGATTTCGGGCGACGAGCGTTCGGAAGATGTCGTTTCCGATTGGGTCGGCGCGGAAGAGGAGAGTGAAAAATGAAAATCAGAATGAGCTTCGGAGTCGCAAAAATTGTCATAATCTGCGCGGTGCTCGCGGGCGTTTTGGCGATAATAGGACTGGATATCGCGTTGCTTGCGGGGGCTACGGGCTCGGGCACGTCGCCGGCAATCCCCGCAGTGTCTATGGTTGCGGGTATCGTGGTGGGAGTCATCGCGTTGCTGTTGCTTGTAAACAGCTATTACAAATTCAGAAATGACGGTCTTCTCATACTGATAGGTCTGTTTGCCGATAAGGTCGCTTATGACGATATACTGCTCGTAAGACAGTGCATAGATACGAACGAGCTGTTTCTTATCGTAAAGGACAAGGAGCATTCGGACAAGGAAATGGGTCTGAAAGTGAGTATCGCGGAAAAGTACTCCGACGACTTTATAAAGGGATTGAGAGAGTATATCCCCAACATAACCGTTGATATTTTTTCTCAGCCTAAGAAAAAGGATAAGGAAAACTGACGGCTCGGAGTTGTCGCAAATGCGATAGCTCCGTTTTTGAAAAAAGTCGTTTGCGACGTTTCAGGAAACGACCGTCGCAAAAAAGTATATTGTTGCATATTATATACGCGCGAGGTGGACTATAAAACTCAAAGCGTATATAGACCTGAATAAAATCCGCAAAAATCTCACGCATATTGGCGAGGAAGCGGGAGCAAGACTGCTTTTGATGGTCAAGGCGGACGCGTACGGACACGGGCTTGTCCCCGTTGCGCTTGCGACCGAGGATTTGGCGGACGCGTTCGGCGTCGCGACCGTTGAGGAGGGCGCAGCTCTTAAAGCCGCGGGCGTGACAAATGATGTGATGGCGCTTATATGCGCCATAGACGAGCTTGAATACGCGATAGAGCAAGGCATAATATTCGTGCTTTCCGATTTCGCACAGCTCTCGAAGATAGAAACAATGCTGCTAAGCGGCGAAGTCCGCGCGTCCGATATAAGAATGCATATAGCCCTCGACAGCGGAATGCACAGGCTGGGCTTTTGCGAGGAAGAACTTGACGAGCTGCTTGATAGGCTTAAAGCGTGCGGAGTGAATCCCGAGGGTGTTTATTCCCACCTGCGCGTGCGTTCTTACAGACAGATTTCCGCATTTAAGCGTATGAGTGAAAAGTCGGCGGCGGTGTTCCCCAATATCGTGAGGCATCTTGCTTCGAGCCGTTTTATAGGCTGTAAAAGCCTTAGCTACGATATGGTCAGAGTGGGTATTTCCGCTTACGAGGGCGCTATGACGGTGAAGAGTACGGTTGTCGCAGCTAGGCGGATTGAAAAGGGCGAGTACGTAAGCTACGGCAATTACAAAGTGAAAGACGCGACCAACTCTGCGGTTGTCTTCGGCGGTTATGCGGACGGAGCGTACAGGGAAAGACCGTCGGCAGTCTATATTCGGGGAAGGCGTTGCCCTGTTATAGGCAGGGTGTGTATGGATATGACAGTCGTGGATTGCGGCGATTTTCTGCCCGATATAGGGGAAGAAGTAGTACTGTCCGACCCCGAGCGTATAGGGCTTGTTGCAAAGGAGCGCAAAAGCATAAACTATACTGTTATGACCTGTTGGCACGGACGGGTGGAGAGAATTTACGATTATGACCAAGGCGGAGGCAAGAAAGGCGGCTAAGAGCGCCGTGCTTGCGATGAGTACGGAGGAAAAGGAATGGGCGAGCGGCGCGATATGCGACGCTCTGAGCGGTTTGCCCGAGTTCTCGCTCGCGCACAGCCTGTTTATATTTCTGGGCACGGACACCGAACCGAATACGGAGGAAATCGTAGGACTCGCGCTTATGATGGAGAGGACGGTCGCCGTTCCTCGCGTTCACGGGAAGGATATGAGCGCGGTCTTGATAACTCCTTATACCGATTTCAAGGTAAACAAATGGAATATTTTGGAGCCCGTCAAAGGGCAGATTGCAGACGATACCGACGTCGCGGTTATTCCGCTTGTCGCGTTCGACGGACTCAAAAGAGTGGGACACGGCGGCGGCTATTACGACAGGTATCTTCAAAATCGGAAATGTCTGAAAATAGGAATAGCCTTCGACTGCCAGAGAGTAAGCAATCTATTCGCGGAGGATTTCGATATTCCTCTCGATATACTTGTCACCGAAAAGCGCATAATAACCTCTGACGGGGAAATTGAAAATATATACTGGGAGAAACTTCAATGAGGGTGGTCGCAGGAAAATTCAAGGGTAAAAACGTAATCGCGCCCAAGGGCGAAGCGGTGCGCCCGACAACGACGAGGATAAAGGAAACGCTGTTCAATATTTTGCAGATGGACGTGCCGCATTCGCAGGTTTTGGATTTGTTCGCGGGGAGCGGCTCGTTGGGGATAGAAAGTCTGTCGAGGGGCGCGGAACACGTCGTTTTTGTCGATAAAAGCAAGGACAGCATAAACGCCATAAAATACAATCTGAGCACTTTAAGCGGCGATTACGATATTGTAAACACCGATTTTGCGTCATATCTCAACAGCGCCGCGGTTGTAGACAAGAAATTCGACATAGTGTTTATAGACCCGCCTTATGCCAGCAATATGGGAGAAATCGCGATAGATTTCATACTGTCGCGCGACCTGCTTACGGAGTACGGAAAAATCGTTTTCGAGCACGGAAGCGAAAAGCCCTATACGCTTGCTCATTCGAGATACAAACAGCGTACGAAGAAAATGGGAACGGTTACGGCGGAATTTATTTCGCGCAAGAGAACGGCGCTTATGGCGGGAAGCTACGACCCGTTTACAAAAGGGCACGAAGCGGTGCTGGACGAGGCGCTTGGCATATTTGACGAGGTTGTGGTCGCGTGTCTTATAAATCCCGATAAGGAATATACCTTTTCAGACGAACAGAGGCTTGCGCTTGCGCAGGCGGTATGCCGGAGCAAAAATGGCGCGAGGGCGCTGTTTTCGAGGGAGGACGCCGTAGACGTTGCAAAAGAGGTCGGCGCATGCGCGCTTGTAAGAGGCAAAAGAGACGATCGCGACGAAAGCTACGAAGAGGATATGGCGGCGTATAATCGCGAGCACGGCTTTGAAACGTATTTCGTCGAGCTTCCGTATTATGCGGATATAAGTGCGACTAAGGCTCGCGAAATGCTGCGCGCGGGGGATATGTCGGCGGTTCCGCCCTGCACGGTCGAGTTGCTAAGGTCCAAGGATTACGTTTCGCGGCTTAAATAATAGTAAGCAAATTTGAGCGTATAGCCAAAATGCGCTTGAAAATGCGGGCAAAATGTCATATACTGAATTGTATACAAAAGGAGATAGGATTATGGAAACTATCGAAATGCTCATAAACGATTTGGAGAGCGAGATACTCAAAGCCAAAAACGCCGCTTTCAGCAGAACGGATATAATAGTAAATAAAGCCGCAATTCTGGACATCCTTTCCCGCATAAGGACAAGCTATCCCATCGCGCTCAAAGAGGCGGCGCAGATAAGAAAGGACCGCGACGAGATTATCCATAAGGCGGAGACCTACGCCAACGAGACAATGGATAACGCCGAAGCGCAGGCAAGGGAAATGATATCCGCAAACGAGATTACGCGCCGCGCGCAGGAAGCCGCTCAGCAGATACAGGACGAGGCGGCAAGGCATTACGAAAAGATGGATTTCGACGCCCGCGCGCTCGCGTTCAATCTTATAGACGGAGTGGAGCAGTCTATGAAGCAGGCGCTGGTTCAGATAAAGGACAGAAAGGACAAGCTGCGCTACGAATAATATATCCTTTCGCGCGTCCGTCTCCGACTCAGCAGTAGGTTTTAAGAGACAGGATTATCAGTTGTAAAAAATGCATAATCTCGTTCAGTTCGCATTTGCTTTTCCCTTCGGCAAGCAGCTGAGCGGTCAGCATGGCTATCAGGTTGCGGTCGAGAGGCTGCAACTTTTTTATTCCGTCCGCGATTTCGGAAGCGATTTTTACGTCGTTTCGATTGTCCATAGATTAAAAATATGCGCGTCGCGCCGTTTGTGATAAAATTGCGCGCCATATTTCAAAAACATACCGAACGGGCTAAGGTTTTAATTGAAATAAACGATATACTGTGTTATAATAATCGGCAAAGAGGTCAACTATGGCAAAGCAAACCTATTCAAAAAATCTCGACACGTTCGGCAAGGTCATAACGTCGCTTGCGCTTGACGCGGCTGCGGAGGTGGAAGGCATAAAACTGCCGGAAGCGAAAAGGTCGCGCGGCTCCGCTTCGGTATATTTTCTGCCCAACGAAAAGGTGACCGTGGAGTTTTTCATCAATATAAATCAAGGCTATTCCGTTCCTATCGCGGTCTCGTCATTGCAGGAAAACGTCAAGATGCAGATAGAAAAGTCCACGAAATTCAAGGTTCACGCGGTGAACGTGCACGTGCTCAATCTCAATCTGGATTGAAACAAGCGTTAGTATTATGAGAAGAATTGCGAGAGAAGACGTATTCAAATTGGTGTTCGAGTACACGTTCTTAGGCGCGCCAAACGACGGCACGCTTGATTTGCTGTTGCTTGACGACGGGCTTGACGAGGACGATAAGGCTTATATAAACGCGGCGTACAGAGGGATACTCTCTGGGCAGGACAAACTTAACGGAATCATTTCCGCAAATCTGTCGGGCTATAAAATTGAAAGACTGTACCGCCCTGACTACGTAGTTCTGTTGCTTGCGGCGTATGAGCTTACGGAGAAAATCGCTCCCGCCGCCGTCATTATAAACGAAGCCGTGACTTTGAGCAAAAAGTACGGGACGGAAAAATCAGGTTCGTTTGTAAACGGAGTTCTTGCAAAGGTCGTGCAGAATTTAGAGTAACTCTGCTGCGTGTTTATTTCAAAATAACCGTTTAATATGTCGAATATGTCCGATTATCCTTTGATTAGCGAAAATACAATATCCGTAAGCGAGGTGAACGCCACAATTAAGGCGTGCGTCGACGCTCCTATTTTCAAGGGCTTGGAGGTCTACGGCGAGGTGTCGGGCTTCAAGTTCAGCGGACCTCACGCGTATTTTACATTGAAGGATAAATATTCCCAGATTTCCTGCGTTTGCTTTTACGGCGCGAAGACGTACAATCCAAAGGACGGCGAAAGCGTAATCGTACGCGGCAATCTCGACTATTACGTCAAGGGCGGCAGGCTGTCCTTGCAGGTCAGCACCATAAAGCCCGTCGGGCAGGGCTTGCTGTTTTTGGAGTTCGAGCGCCTCAAATCCAAACTTGAAAAAGAGGGTCTGTTCGATTCCGCGCATAAAAAGCCCATTCCGGCATTTGCGAAAAACGTGCTTGTCGTCACTTCCAAGACGGGCGCTGTCATCAGGGATATCGTGACTACGGTGCGCAGGAAAAATCCCGTCATGAACATCGTTGTGCGCGACGTGCGCGTTCAGGGCGACGGCGCGGCGCACGAGATTGCGGGCGTTCTTGCAAGAGTTGACCTGCTGGGCTACGACGTTATAATCATCGCGCGCGGCGGAGGGTCTCTCGAAGACCTCGCTCCCTTTTACAGCGAGGAGCTTGTGCGCGCCGTGTATAATCTGAATACTCCCGTAATATCCGCAGTCGGGCACGAAACAGATTTTTCGCTTTGCGATTTCGCAGCCGATATGCGCGCGCCCACTCCGACTGCCGCAGGCGAGCTGGTCGCATACGATTATTACGCAATGGTCGACGCCCTCAAAGACGATATGCGCAGGCTCACGTACTGCGTCAGTCGCGCTTACCGCAACGCGAGTACAAAGGCGCAGCTCGCGTTCGGCGCATTCCGCGGCGCGGCAAATACCTTTTACGCTGCCAGAGCGAGGAGGGTAGAGCGTGCGTTGCAGGCTGCTAAGACCAATATAGAGCGCAAGTTCGACGGCGCTTCGTCGAGGGCGGAGAGAGCGGTAGACGCTCTCGACAGGCTAAGCCCGCTCAAAACTCTCAAACGAGGGTATTTCAGATTGCAGTCGGCAAATAATACCGTAAGCAGAGTAGCCGATTTGAATGTCGGGGACGTGGTGACCGCAACCGGCGGCGACGGCGCGATAGAAGCTAAGGTGCTGGATATAAAACTGTTCGGAGATGAAAAGGAGTAAGCGTATGGCGGAAATGAAAAAGTTTGAGGAATCTCTCGGCGAGCTTGAAGCGATTGTAAAAAAATTGGAGAGCGATATGCCTCTCGACGAGGCGGTCGCGGCGTTCGAGCGCGGAATTGCGCTAAGTAAAATCTGCGTGGAAACACTGAAAGCCGAAAAGGGCAAGCTCAGCTTGCTTGTCGACGATATAAACAATATATCGGAGCAGTTTACGATCGACTGAACTTAGGCTTATGACGGCAAACGAGTTTATCGGCAAGGTGGAGCACGGCTTGCAAGCCGTTTTGGGCGACTGCGAGGGCTTGACGGGCGAGGCGATGAGATACGCCGTGACGGACGGCGGCAAGCGCGTTCGCCCGTTTTGCGTATATTACGGCGCGGCGGCGGTTTCGGATGACGGAGACATCTGTTGCACGGAGGATTTGATTTTGCTGGCGGAGGCGGTCGAGCTTATTCACAGTTATTCGCTCGTTCACGACGATATGCCAGAAATGGACAACGACGACTATCGCAGGGGTAAGCTCTCAGTCCATAAGAAATACGGCGCGGCAACCGCATTGCTTGTCGGAGACGCGCTGCTTTCGTTTGCGTCGCGGCTGTTGTTGAAATGCGAAAACAGGGAAGCCGCCGCGGTTATTTCCGACTCCGCTATCGATATGGCGTTCGGGCAGTCGGCGGAGCTCGCGGGATGCAAGGATGAAAAAGATTATCTTGAAATGTATTCCAAAAAGACGGGCGCTCTGATACGCGGAGCGTTTGTCTCGGGCGCGATTTGCGCGAGTTGCGGAAGCGCGGAAACCGTAGCGAAAATCGGAAATGCTTCAAAATTCGCAGAACATCTGGGGCTCGCATTTCAGCTCGCCGACGATTTGCTTGACGACGGCGACGGAATCGCTTCTCTTATCGGAAAAGACAAAACCCGCGAAATGCTGGATACTCAAAGCTCAAAGGCAATCGAAATAGCGAAGACGCTCGGCAATAGGGAAGAGCTTATCGGGTTTGCGGAGCGGCTATGGCGCAGGGGGAAGTGAAAGCCCTTTGTCGGCGTTCCCCTTTAATATAATCGCATGGTGGGCAGAAAGGCTATTGGAACATATAATATAAAAGACTAAATGCGTAATGCGTAAAAAAGTTGTTGCAAAATGCGCCCGCTTTTGATATAGTATTAAGGCAATCGTATGCGGGAGTGACTCAGTGGTAGAGTGTCACCTTGCCAAGGTGAAAGTCGCGGGTCCGAATCCCGTCTCCCGCTCCATACAGTGCGGCATCATAGCCAAGTGGTAAGGCAAAGGTCTGCAAAACCTTCACTCTCCGGTTCAAATCCGGATGATGCCTCCAAACAAGGGCGGTACAGAGCGTACCGCCCTTGACATAACAATTTAGATTTTATAAATGCCGGTGTGATGAAATGGCAGACATAGCGGACTTAAAATCCGCAGGTGGCAACACCGTGCCGGTTCGAGTCCGGCCACCGGCACCAAAAACTTGAAACCCGACTACAATTCTGTGTCGGGTTTTTCAATTTCTTTATCAGCCAAAGCATCTATAATTAAACTTAAAGATAACTTGTTTTGTTCTTGTTCAAAGTGAGCATATGTTTTTTCTGTTGTAACAATATTGCTATGACCAAGATACTGTTGTATGTCTTCCATCCTAACGCCTAAGTGTCTCAGCATAGTTGCACATGAGTGCCTAAGATCGTGAAATCTAATCTTTTTTAAGTTATTGTTCCTTATAAAAATTGGGAAGTGTTGAGATATATAATCAGGTCGGATAAGTTTTCCTAATTCATCAACATATACATATTCATCATACTGATGGTTATAGACATTACCAAAAATTTGTTTGTTTTTTTCCTGTTGATCTTTCATTTGTAATAGCAATGTCTTTAACTCTAATGAAATTGGAAGAGTACGGTAGCTTTTCTTTCTTTTTGTTCTGTCTTGAGCTACAAGTTGGTATGTGCCTCCAATACTGGTCGCAGACACAGTATGTCTTATTGTAACGGTATTGTATATAAGATCAAATGCTGACCATTTTAGCCCTATAATTTCGCTTCTACGCAGACCATAATAGCTTGCCATATAACAAGCAAATTCGATTTTATTGCCTTTAACAAGTTTTAGTAGATTCTTTATTTCTTCACTATTATAATAATCTGATATAAATTGTTCTTCTTTTGGACGTTTAACAAGGTCCGCAGGATTGCTTGGAATTAAACCTTTACGATATGCTTCTTGTAGGCATTTACGGATATTAGCATGATAGCGAAGGGCAGTTTTTCCTTTTATGCCTTTGCTTCCGTCTTTTGGGAACATTTTATCTCTATAAAATGTTTCAATATCATCAGCTGTTATTGATTGTAGTGTTATGCCTTTTGCATTGAAATATGGTTGAATTGCTTTTGTAATACATTGATAATATCCACCATAAGTAGTTGGAGCGACTTCGCCTTTTATGGATTCAAGCCAGTTGAATAAATAGTCTCCAAAGAGTATAGAATGATCTTCCTCTGGCTCGTCTGTTTTAAGTTTGCCTGTTTTTATGTCAAAGTTAGTGCGATAGTCAAGTAACATTTCTTCTGCAAGTCTCTTATTGCCTTTAATTTTTAACCCAGTAGCAAACCATGGTTCTTTGCGTTTGCCGTTGGCATCTTTATAGCTTAGGGCAATGTAAAAGTATCCATTCTTTTCTTGTAATCTTCCAGCAACCATTGTTAGTTTATAGTATTCTTCGTTTAATTTTTTATCTATATGTGCTCCACCATCTTGATCCGCTATAATCAATATGACATCCTTTCGAGAAAAATAATCTTTATTACCATTATAAGTAATTACAGGTTGTTCCCACCAAGAATCAAAATTTACCCAATTGGCTTGTTCTCTTTTTACAGTTAGGCGTGGAGCAAATCCCTGATTCTGATCAGAAAATTCTATATTTAATAATAAATCTTCATTCAATAGATTAGTTTCTGAATGCGGATCCGCATTATCTAAATAATATAGTTTTTCCTTTAAGTCTAAGTGTGTTAAAAGAGATGTGCTGTTTTTAGTATCATATAATAAAATTCTCAAAGCTGTCGCAACTCTTTTCGCTTCATAACTTTTACCATCTAAATAACCATTTACCGAATCTTCTATGCAACAAATTTGTTCATTTAGATCTTTAACAAATTCATCCCAAGTTTTTTCTATTTTCACCGTAATTATTCTCCTAATTATAAATTCCTAATTATTATATAATAAATCATTTAGAAAGCATAATATATTTAATTTCTTATGTCAAAAAATTCTCGCATTTTTCTCGCAAAATTTCCTTAACTTTACCGAAGTATGCACTTAAAACATATAAAATTGGTTGGTTTTTACCTAAAAACACGATATTTTACAGATATAAGCAGTGATTAATCTAACTTAAAATCCGCAGGTGGCAACACCGTGCCGGTTCGAGTCCGGCCACCGGCACCATCTTTACAGTACGAAACCACTGTAAACGATAAAAAGCCCAAGATATAGGTTATTATCTTGTGCTTTTATCTATATATGAGATGATTTAACAAATTTAAGGGATTTTTCTATGATAACATATTTATACTGAATTTCGAGATTTTTATAAAAAAACAGGAGTTGAACCGGTGTATTGATATTTCAACTTGATTTTTTTATTTTTTATATTTTATAATAAAGGAGAAATTCTTAAACTTTTGTATGGATGAGCAAACGAAAAGAATTATTAATAAACGTTTACGCAGATTTACTTTACTGATGGAAAGTATGATTATGATAACGGAGCATCCGTTCACGCTTGCGGATACGCAAACTCGTATTTAATCCTAT
The DNA here is from genome assembly GCA_947382865.1 of uncultured Clostridia bacterium. GTDB lineage: Bacteria > Bacillota > Clostridia > Christensenellales > CAG-917 > CAG-475. Next base: position 12,970 of record CANDBF010000013.1, on the reverse strand, counting down.
CAAAAAGTTTATCAAAAACCTTTTTTATGCGATTTACGATGGTAATTTGAATTCGGAACGAGCGGCGGAAATAGCAAAGAAGCTGGGCAGGGAAGCGCTTATGCAGCTTGCGAGCGAGCTCGGCAATTCGGACGGCGGGGATTTCGTTCAGAACGCGGCGGAGAGCTCCGCCGCGGATACGCCGCTGTGCGCGCCCATAAAGCTCGACGTAAAACAAACTCTGTTTTTATGACGCGTCATAAGAGGCGCGACGGCGCGGCATAATTTACGCTCGGAAAGGACTGAAACAAACTAATTTAACAAACTACTAATAAGCCGAGCAATTTTAGTGTGATTTCGGTTGATATAAAGTTTATATCTATATATTATAATGTCATAAGCAAAATGCTTGCAGTCGAATATGAAAATCATCGGAGGACCGCTCGCCGCAGCGAGCTGACGGAAGTCAATGGTCGATAAGATGTCGAGTGCGCTCGGTTATTGCAGAATAATCGGGCGTTTTTTTTAGTAACGGAGAAGTTTGCGTAATTAGGCGCGGCGTAGTGATAAGTAATATGGCAATTCAACTGTCGGAACATTTTACTTTGAAAAAACTTTTTAGATTTGTAATGCCTTCCGTTTTTATGATGATTGTGACATCCGTGTACGTCGTTGTCGACGGATTGTTCGTATCCAATTTCGTAGGCAAGACGCCTTTCGCGGCAATCAATCTCATAATGCCTTTTATAATGATTTTGGGCGGAATGGGTTTTATGCTGGGAACGGGCGGAAGCGCGCTCGTAGCCAAGGTTCTCGGCGAAAACAAAAAAGAGCTTGCGCACAGATATTTCACTATGGTGATTATCTTCGCTGTTATTCTCGGCGCGGCGCTGACGGCTTTCGGCGTAGGGCTTATGCGCCCGATTGCAAAACTGCTTGGCGCGTCCGACGATATGATGGAGTACTGCGTGCTGTACGGCAGAATAGTAATCGGATTCACGGTTTTCTATATGCTTTAAAACATATTCCAAAGCTTTCTCGTTACGGCGGAGAAACCAAAGCTCGGGCTTATAGTTACGATAGCGGCTGGACTTGCGAACGCGGCTCTCGACGCGCTGTTTATAGTCGGCTTCAAGTGGGGAATAGCCGGCGCTGCGGTAGCGACTGGCATAGGGCAGGTGCTGGGCGGCGTAATCCCAATAATTTATTTTGCATGTAAAAACGGAAGCCTTCTCAAATTTGTAAAAACAAAATTGGAAATAAAAGCGCTTCTAAGAGTATGCGTCAACGGCTCGTCCGAATTGCTTACAAACGTCGCTTCTTCTATCGTCGGAATACTTTACAACCTGCAACTGATGAAATTTCTCGGAGAAAACGGCGTATCGGCATACGGCGTGGTAATGTACGTGCAGTTTATATTCCTTGCAATCGAAATAGGCTATTCGATAGGAAGCGCGCCAATAGTCGGTTACAACTACGGCGCGGAAAACCATATTGAACAGAAAAGCCTGTTTAAGAAAAGTATGGCGATTATGGGCATTTCGGGAGTCGTTTTGAGCGGACTTGCGCAGGCGCTCGCAGTTCCGCTTGCCAAACTGTTCGTGGGATACGACTCAGAGCTATGCGAGCTTACGGTGTACGCTTTCAGAATAATTTCGTTTGCGTTTATATTCTCGGGCATAAATATCTACTCGTCGGGCTTTTTCACCGCGCTCAACAACGGCGTAATATCGGCGATACTGTCCTTTATGCGCGCTCTTGTATTTCAAATTATTTTCGTATTCGCGTTGCCGGCGCTGTTCGGAGTCGACGGAATATGGTGGGCTCTGCTGTCGACCGAAATCGCCGCGTTTGTCGTGGCGGTATGTTTCTTTGCGGCTATGAGGAAAAAGTACCATTATGCATAAAGCCGACGCGTATGCAACCGTATACCGTTTGCCCTGCTCGCGTGCATAGGCACAAAAGTCTTAAATTATGAAAATAATTCCGTCAATCTTTTGACAAAGGGTGACGAAATATGCAATCATATATAAAATTTACAATTATTTTCGGAGGGCATTATGGCTAAATATTGCGAAGAGCCTTCAAGGACTTTCAGCGAATATCTTCTGATACCGGGGTATACGGACGAAACCTGTATCCCCGCCAACGTGAGCTTGAAAACGCCTCTCACCAAATTTAAGAAGGGTGAAGAGCCAAAAATAACGCTCAACATTCCGCTCGTATCGGCAATTATGCAATCTGTTTCAAACGACACAATGGCGATTGCGCTTGCCAAAGAGGGCGGAATTTCTTTTATATACGGTTCGCAGTCCATCGAGGACGAGGCGGCTATGGTGCGCAGAGTCAAGGCCTACAAGGCGGGCTTCGTCGTGTCGGACAGCAACCTGACTCCCGACAATACGCTCGGAGACGTGCTCGCGCTTGTGGAAAAGAACGGTCATAACACTATTGCCATAACAGACGACGGAAGCTCGGACGGCAAGCTGCTCGGCATAGTTACCAGCCGCGATTACAGAGTCAGCCGTATGGGCGCGGACACCAAGGTCGGCACCTTTATGACGCCGCTCGAAAAGCTCATAACCGCTCCGCAGGATACTACGCTCGCAGAGGCGAACGACATAATCTGGGAGCATAAGCTCAACTGCCTGCCCGTCGTTTCTGAGGAAGGTAAATTGATGTATCTGATATTCCGCAAGGATTATTCCGAGCATAAGGAGAACCCCAACGAGCTACTTGACGACCAAAAGAGATATATGGTCGGCGCGGGCATAAATACGCTTGATTTCGAGAAAAGAGTCCCCGCTCTCGTTGAGGCGGGCGCGGACGTGCTGTGCATAGATTCGAGCGAGGGCTACACCGTGTGGCAGAAGCGCACTTTGGAATTTATCCGCGCGAAGTACGGCGATACGGTTAAGGTCGGCGCGGGAAACGTAGTTGACAAAGAGGGTTTCAATTTTCTTGCCGAAGCGGGCGCGGACTTTATAAAGGTCGGCATCGGCGGAGGCTCTATATGTATCACGCGCGAGCAGAAAGGCATCGGCAGAGGTCAGGCGACGGCTGTTATCGAGGTCGCAAAGGCGCGCGACGAGTATTTTGAGAAAACGGGCGTGTATATCCCGATTTGTTCGGACGGCGGAATCGTGCACGACTACCATATGACGCTCGCGCTTGCAATGGGCAGCGATTTTATGATGCTGGGCAGATATTTCGCGCGATTCGACGAGAGCCCGACGAACAAGCTCAATATCAACGGAAATTATGTCAAGGAATATTGGGGCGAGGGCAGCAACCGCGCGAGGAACTGGCAGAGATACGACCTCGGCGGAAAGAGCGGTCTGAGCTTCGAGGAGGGCGTAGACAGCTACGTGCCGTATGCGGGCAGCCTGAAAAGCAACGTCGGCAGAAGTCTGTACAAGGTCAAATCTACTATGTGCAACTGCGGAGCGACCTCTATCGAACAGCTTCATAGGTGCGCAAAGATGACCGTCGTTTCGGCGACTAGCATAGTGGAGGGCGGCGCGCACGACGTCATCACCAAAAAGACCTCCTATCACAACGAATAAAATCTACGCGTTATCGCGAACAATAACCCCCTAAGGAGAGGATTATGGCAGCTTATTTATCGGATATCGAAATCGCTCAGCGTTGCGAGATGAAGCATATCGGCGAAATCGCGAGGGTCGCGGGAATCGACGACAAGTATATCGAGCAGTACGGCAAGTATAAGGCGAAGGTGGATTTGTCTCTGCTTAAAGAGAACAAAAACGCGGACGGCAAGCTCGTGCTCGTCACCGCTATCACGCCTACGCCCGCGGGAGAAGGGAAGACGACGACGACAATCGGTCTTGCCGACGGTCTGAAACGTATAGGCAAAAATGTCATGGTAGCTTTGCGCGAGCCCTCTCTCGGACCGGTGTTCGGCATCAAAGGCGGCGCGGCGGGCGGCGGATACGCGCAGGTCGTGCCTATGGAGGATATAAACCTGCATTTCACGGGCGACTTTCACGCGATAGGTGCGGCAAACAACCTGCTCGCAGCTATGCTCGACAACCATATCCAGCAGGGCAACGCGCTCGGAATCGACGTAAGGCGTATCACTTGGAAGCGTTGCGTGGATATGAATGACAGACAGCTGCGCTTTATAGTGGACGGAATGGGCGGCAAAGCCAATGGCGTGCCCCGCGAGGACGGCTTCGACATTACGGTAGCGAGCGAGATTATGGCGGTGCTCTGCCTTTCGAGCTCCATATCCGATTTGAAGGAAAGGCTTTCGAGGATAATCGTCGGCTATACCTATGACGACAAGCCTGTGACCTGCGGACAGCTCAAAGCCGCGGGCGCGATGGCGGCTCTGCTTAAAGACGCTTTGAAACCCAATCTGGTGCAGACTCTCGAGGGTACGCCCGCGCTGGTGCACGGCGGACCGTTTGCAAATATAGCGCACGGATGTAATTCCGTCACGGCAACCAAGCTCGCGCTCAAACTCGGCGATTACGCCGTTACGGAAGCGGGCTTCGGCGCGGATCTCGGCGCAGAGAAATTTTTGGATATAAAATGCCGTATGGCGGGGCTTACGCCCTCGGCTGTGGTCATCGTCGCTACGGTGCGCGCGCTCAAAATGCACGGCGGGCTTGCCAAAACGGAGCTTGCGACGGAAAACCTTACAGCACTCGAAAACGGCATCCCCAATCTTCTGCGCCACGTTTCCAATATAAAGAATGTGTACAAGCTCCCCTGCGTTGTGGCGGTCAACCGCTTCCCGACGGATACGGATAAGGAGATTGAGTTTATCATCGCCAAGTGCAGAGAGCTCGGCGTAAACACCGTGCTTTCCACCGTCTGGGCGGACGGCGGCAAGGGCGGCGAGGAGCTCGCGAAAGAAGTTGTACGTCTTTGCGAGGAGGAAAAGGGTGACTTTACGTTCTCGTACGAAGACGGTTGCACGATAGAGGAGAAGATAGAGGCGGTCGTAAAGAAGATTTACGGCGGCGACGGCGTGATATTTATGCCCAACGCCAAGAAGCAAATCGAAACGCTCGCAAAGCTGGGATTTGACAAGTGCCCCGTCTGTATCGCCAAAACGCAATACAGCTTTTCGGACGACCCGAGCAAGCTCGGCGCGCCTACGGGCTTCAAGGTGACCGTAAAGAACGTGAAAATATCCGCAGGAGCAGGCTTTATCGTCGTGCTTACGGGAGATATACTCACCATGCCGGGGCTTCCCAAGTCCCCAGCGGCGGAACGTATAGATGTGGACGATAACGGAGTAATCTCCGGACTTTTCTAAAACCGCGCTGTTTGGCTCATTGCATTGTCAACGCAGTCTGTTTGCAAAGTCGCGTATGTCAGTCGTTTGGCTTGCCGCAAAATTTAAGTTTCGGACCCCCGCAAAACGTCCATGTTTTGTGGGGTATTTTTTTGCGCACTGCATCCGCAATATAAAAACACTAAACATATTTTCCGCAAATAGGTCGATTTGTTGACTTATTTATTTTATATATGATAATATATAACTACAATCCTAAGGATTGGACACTGACACAAAATTGCCGTTTGTGACTGACGGATTGTGGAGCACCACGTGGGAGCAAGCGGCAAGCAAAAGACAAAAGTCTTTCTGCCGACCGTCTGGGCATACTTTTCTCGGAAGAGCGAAGTGTGTCGTTTTGTTTTTATGAGGTAAATATGAAAAAAGTTGGCATTGTGATGGGCAGCGACAGCGACCTGCCCGTGATAAGGAAAGCGACCGATACGCTGTCCGCGCTTAAAATACCGTACGAGGTGCACGTATATTCGGCGCACAGGACGCCCGCGCAGGCAAAGGAGTTTGCAGAGAGCGCGAGGGCAAACGGCTTCGGGGCCATAATTGCCGCGGCGGGTATGGCGGCGCACCTTGCAGGCGCGATTGCGGCAAATACCACGCTTCCCGTAATAGGCATACCGTGCAAATCAACTGCATTAGAGGGCATTGACGCCTTGTTGTCGACGGTTATGATGCCATCGGGAATACCCGTGGCGACCGTAGCGATAAACGGGGGAGTCAATGCCGCTTTACTTTGTGCGCAGATTCTTGCGGTCGAGGACGCGGAGCTTGCGGCTAAGCTCGATAAGAAAAGGAAAAACGACGCGGAGGCGGTGCTCGAAAAGGACGCCGCTATTGCCGCAGAATTGAATAAATAAAACGGAGTGCATTATGGAAAAGAAAGAATTGCTGTACGAGGGCAAAGCAAAGAAGGTTTATGCGACGGACAACGCCGATATAGTTCTTGTATCCTACAAGGACGACGCGACCGCTTTCAACGGGCTCAAAAAAGGCACGATAACTGGCAAGGGCGTGATAAACAACAAGGTCACAAACTATATGATGCAGCTGCTTGAAAAAGAGGGCGTTCCCACCCACTACGTAGAGGAACTGTCCGAGCGAGATACGCTTGTGAAAAAGGTTTCGATCGTGCCTCTCGAAGTCATAATAAGGAATATTTCCGCAGGCTCCTTCGCCAAGCGTTACGGTGTCGAAGAGGGCATCGTATTCGCCGCTCCGACGATTGAGTTTTCCTATAAGAACGACGACCTCGGCGACCCGCTTATCAACGACTATCACGCGCTCGCGCTTGGCATCGCCACGCAGCAGGACATAGATACAATCAAAGCTATGTCATTCAAGGTGAACGAGGTCATGAAGAAGTTCTTCAAGGCGATCAATATCGACCTTGTGGACTTCAAGCTGGAATTCGGCAAGACTTCTGACGGAACTATCGTCCTCGCGGACGAGATTTCTCCCGACACCTGCCGCTTCTGGGACAGCACCACGCACGAAAAACTCGATAAGGACCGCTTCCGCAGAGACCTCGGCAACGTGGAAGGCGCTTATCAAGAGATGATGAAGAGAATCTTCGGCTGATATTGGAGGCGTTTTATGGGCGGCTTTTTCGGAGCTGTAACAAAATCAAACGCGATTTACGACGTATTTTTCGGCACCGACTATCATTCTCACCTCGGCACCTATCGCGGAGGTATGGCGGCGTACGACGAAGAGAACGGGATGCAGAGGAAGATACACAATATTCAGAATTCTCCTTTCCGAACCAAATTCGAGAATATTTTTTCTGAGATGAAGGGGCGCTCGGCGATAGGCTGTATTAGTGACACCGACCCGCAGCCTCTTCTTATCCGCTCCAAGCTCGGCACCTATGCTATATGCATAATCGGCATTATCAACAACGCTGAGGAGCTTATAGATAAATATCTCAACGACGTCGGCGGACATTTCGACGCTATGAGCGGCGGCGGCATAAACCGCACGGAGCTCGTCGCGGCTCTTATAAATCAAAAGAGCTCCTTTTCGGAGGGAATAAGGTTTGCGCAGAGCGTAATTGACGGAAGCGCCTCCATACTTATCCTCAGGGACAACGGCAATATCGTAGTCGCAAGAGACAGACTGGGGCGCACTCCCGTGCTGGTGGGAAAAAGCGAAAACGGCTACTGCGTTACCTTCGAGGACTTCGCATATAAGAAACTCGGCTATGAGGACGAGCGCGAGCTCGGTTCGGGCGAAATTTTGGAAATAAGCGTAGACGGCATAACTCAGCTCGCCGAGGCGGGAAAGGAAATGAGGCTCTGCTCATTCCTCTGGACGTATTACGGCTATCCGACTTCCAACTACGAGGGCGTTAACGTCGAGACTATGCGCTATCGCAACGGCGAGATTATGGCGCAGAACGATATAGACAACGGCAAAAAGCCGGATATCGACTACGTGGGAGGCGTGCCCGATTCGGGTACTCCGCACGCCATAGGCTATTGTAACAGGAGCGGTTTGCCGTTTGCACGTCCGTTCATCAAGTATACGCCCACTTGGCCTAGGAGCTTTATGCCCGCCAATCAGACCGACCGAAACAAGGTCGCCAAGATGAAGCAGGTGCCCGTACACGACCTTATCAAGGATAAGAAGCTGCTGTTCGTGGACGACTCGATTGTACGCGGCACGCAGATGAGAGAGACGGTCGAGTTCCTCTACGCGCACGGCGCGAAGGAGGTGCATATCCGCTCCGCCTGTCCGCCCATAATGTACGGCTGCAAGTATCTCAACTTCTCCCGCGCCACGAGCGATATGGAGCTGATTGCCAGAAGCACCATAATGGAGCTCGAGGGCGAAGAGGGCTTCAAGTATATCGACGAGTATTCCGACGGCTCCACCGAAAGAGGAAAGAAACTCAGAGAAGCGATTTGCAACAAACTGCATTTCTCCTCCTTGGAGTTCCAGACCTTGGACGGAGTGATAAAGTCGATTGGGATAGAGCCTTGCAAGCTGTGCACCTACTGCTGGAACGGACGGGAATAAATGCGCTATTTGGCGCATTGCGGTGTCAGTGCCATTCGTCCGCCAAGTCATGTACTAAGTGTACATTAGGCTTGTCGTCCGAACGCCACTTCCTAGCGCTGCATCCAAATAATTGCGTTTATTCAAGTGATTTGCGCCGAGTGTCGAGCACAACTCAATAGTTTGATAAGGTGCGAACACGACGAGTCGCCGTTCAAGAGACTGTACCGGCGCGTGCATGGCGCGCCTACCCGAGTGCCGAGCTTGACGTTCAGTACAAGCGAGCGGACATTATTGTTTAAGTCCGCGAGCGAGTGGCATAAACAGTGCTCTATGCTTGTATATGCGAGTGCCGTAAGGAGCGTAGCGACGGAATAGCGATTGTTGACTGAAAGTCCAATCGCGTTGTGTTCCCCCGCCGAAGGCTTGCGGAGAGGCTCACTTGGAAACTCATCGGGGTTCCCACAAAACGTCCCTGTTTTTTGGGGTTAAAAGTGAGAGACCGCAATAGGGGGAACACCTGAGGAGGGGGGAACTTAAAATTAGAGTATCCGCCGTATCCCCTTGCAGAGCACGTCAACCTCACCCCGAAAAGGTGTAAACTGACTAAATATATAACTAAACAAAACCTAGGAGAAATTATGAACGACAAATCCAAATCCGACAGCTACGCGGCGGCGGGCGTTGACATAACCGCAGGCTACAAGGCGGTCGAACTGATGAAAAAGCATATCGCAAAGACGATGACAGCGGGCGTTTGCTCGGGCGTTGGCGGCTTCGGAGGACTTTTCGAGCTGGATATGACGGGGATTGCAAAGCCGGTGCTGGTGAGCGGAACGGACGGCGTAGGCACAAAGCTGAAACTGGCTTTTCTTATGGATAAGCACGACACGGTTGGTATAGACTGCGTGGCAATGTGCGTGAATGACGTAATATGCGTTGGCGCAAAGCCTCTTTTCTTCCTCGATTACATAGCGTGCGGAAAGAATATCCCCGAGCGTATCGCCGATATCGTCAAGGGCGTTTGCGAGGGTTGCGTTCAGTCTGGCGCCGCTCTGATTGGCGGAGAGACCGCGGAAATGCCCGGCTTTTATCCCGTAGACGAATACGACCTCGCAGGCTATTGCACGGGCGTTGTGGATAAATCCAAAATCATAGACAATACGCTTATGCGCGAGGGCGACGTGATTATAGCGTTGCCGTCTAGCGGCGTGCATTCAAACGGATTCTCCCTTGTGCGCAAGGTGTTCGACGTTGAGAATTCCGATATAAAATCCCCCGTTGCGGAGCTAGGCGGAAAGAGCATAGGCGAAACGCTGCTTACTCCGACCAAAATCTACGTAAAGCCCGTGCTTGCGCTTCTCGACGAAGTGCAGGTCAAGGGCATTTCGCATATTACGGGCGGCGGATTTTATGAGAATATCCCCAGAAGCATTCCCGAGGGACTCGGCGCAAGGGTGCAAAAATCCGCGGTTAAAATTTTGCCTATTTTCGACCTCATCGCAAAGAGGGGGGGCATATGCGAAAGGGATATGTTCAACACCTTCAATATGGGTGTGGGAATGTGCGTAATCGTTTCAAAAGAGGACGAGAAAAAGGCTCTTGCCATATTGAAGAACAACGGCGAGGACGCTTACGTCATAGGCGAAATCGTGAAATCCGAAGACAAAATCGAAATATGCTGATAAGAAATATTTCAAAACAAATTCTCGAAGGGCTTGCGGCGGGACTGCTTATTACGATAGGCTGCTGCGTGTATCTCGGTTGCGACACAAAATGGGTGGGCGCGATACTGTTCAGCGTGGCGCTGCTCTCCATTTGCCTTTTGAATTTTTCCCTGTTTACGGGCAGGATAGGCTTTTTGCTCGATAATCTCAAAAAGGATTATATTTCCGGACTGTTGCTCGGACTACTCGGCAATGTGATTGCAACCGCAGTCGTCGGCATTGCGGTGCAATACGCAATCCCGAGTCTTCACGGGACGGCGGCGGTTATGTGCGCGGCAAAGCTCGAACAACAGCTCTGGCAAACTTTTGTAAGAGCCATACTGTGCGGCGTACTTATGTATATTGCGGTAAGCGTGTACAAATACAAAAAGAGCGTGCTTGGCATTGTGTTTTGTATCCCCGCGTTTATTCTCAGCGGCTTCGAGCACTCGATTGCGGATATGGGCTACTTTGCGATTGCGGGCGTTTACTCGGCAAGGGCGTTCGGCTTTATATGGATTGTGATACTGGGCAACGCGCTCGGCGCGCTGCTTATTCCGCTCGGCGCATTGCTCGTGAGGGGCAGAAAGACCGAAGCGGAAGGGAAAACTGAAGCGGTCGAAGTCAATTCGGAGGTGCAACTCGAAAGCGAGGCTGCTTGCGACGTTTGCGAAAGCGGGAAAGCTAAGAACGGCACTGACTGTAATGCGACCGAGCAAGAGGGAGTTGCGGACGGGGACAACGTCGAAGAGGTGAGATTATGAGCACGGATAAAGCGAAAATAGCTGTGCTCGTATCGGGCGGCGGTACCAATCTGCAAGCGCTTATCGACGGGCAGAAGAGCGGAATTATCGCAAGCGGAGACATATCGCTCGTCATATCCAACAATCCTGACGCCTACGCTCTCGAAAGGGCGAAAGCCGCGGGCATAGCGACTGCGGTTGTAAACAAAAAGGACTTTGCCACATCTTTCGATTTCGAGGAAGCTATAAAAAAACTACTGAACGAAAGAGCAATCGATATCATAGTTCTTGCCGGTTTTATGTGTATACTCGGCGAGAATTTCACAAAGGCGTACCCGAGGCGCATAATCAACGTGCACCCGTCGCTGATTCCGTCCTTCTGCGGAAAGGGCTTTTACGGACTTCGCGTACATGAAGCCGCGCTTGCATACGGAGTTAAGGTTACGGGCGCAACCGTGCACTTTGTCAACGAAATCCCCGACGGCGGCGAAATCATTATGCAAAGGGCGGTAGAAATTGAGGACGGCGACACCCCCGAGATTTTGCAGAGGCGAGTTATGGAGCAGGCGGAGTGGAAAATCCTGCCGCTTTCGGTGGAAAAGATCTGCGGCGAAATTGTGAGAAGTAAAAACGCGAAATAGCTGTTTAGCGATTCAAAGGTATAAATAAAAACTGGTTTGAGGAATTTTTGTACAGTTTTATGACGTACAAAACATCCGGAAACTAACGTCATAAAAGGATATAAACAAAAGGAGAGGGCAATGGATATCTACAAAATCAACAGCGTGAAATCGCTCGTCGAGGGCAACTCGTATGTCGGAAGAGGCATAATAATCGGCAGGAGCGAGGACGGAAGCAAGGCGTGCTTCGCATACTTTATTATGGGCAGAAGCGCCAACAGCCGCAACCGCGTATTCGTGGAAAACGGCGACGAGGTGACGATTTATCCCTTCGATGAAAGCAAGGTAGAGGATCCGAGCCTTATTATCTATTCTCCGATCAGAAAATATAAAAACCATATCATAGTCACAAACGGCAACCAGACGGACACGGTTTATGACGCTCTCGTATCGGGCGGCAGCTTTTCAGGCGCGCTGACCACGCGCGAGTTTGAGCCCGACGGACCTAATTTCACTCCCAGAATAAGCGGCATACTCAATTTCGATAAAGACGGCTTCGATTATGAAATGAGTATCTTAAAGAGCATAGACGGGGAGGGAAGCGACTGCTGCCGCTATACTTATTCCTATCCCTCGAAGGCGGGGCTGGGGCATTTTATACACACATACATCAGCGACGGAAATCCCATTCCTACGTTCTGCGGAGAGCCCGAGAGAGTGGCTATCCCCGATGATATAGACGGCTTTACGTCGGAAATATGGGAGTCGCTTGACAGCGAAAACAAGATATCGCTTTACGTGCGTTACGTCGATATAAAGACGGGCGCCACGCAGAATCGCATGATAAATAAAAACGTCAGATAAGAGGGTAGTATGAAAGAATTCGAGCTTAAATACGGTTGCAACCCCAATCAGAAGCCGTCCAGAATTTATATGAACGACGGCGGCGAGCTTCCCATCGAGATATTGAACGGAAGACCCGGATATATCAATTTTCTCGACGCGTTCAACAGTTGGCAGCTTGTAAAGGAGCTTAAAGAGGCGACGGGGCTTCCCTGCGTGACGTCTTTCAAGCACGTAAGTCCGACGTCCGCGGCTGTTGGAGTAGTTTTGCCTGAAAAACTCAAAAAAGCCTGCTTTGTAGACGATATAGAGGGGCTTGACGATTCGCCGCTTGCGTGCGCGTACGCAAGAGCGAGAGGCGCGGACAGAATGTGCTCGTTCGGGGATTGGGTCGCGCTTTCGGACAAGTGCGACGTGACGACCGCGCTGATGATAAAGAGAGAAGTGTCTGACGGCGTTATCGCGCCCGACTACGACGACGAAGCGCTCGAAATACTCAAATCCAAGAGAAAGGGCACGTACAACGTCGTGAAAATCGACAATGATTACGTTCCCGCCGAAAAGGAAACCAAGCAAGTTTTCGGCATAACTTTCGAGCAGGGCAGAAACAATTTCAAAATAAATTCCGATTTGCTTGCGAATATCGTGACTGCAAACAAGAATCTGACTCCCGAAGCCGCGCGCGATCTGATTGTCGCGCTTATAACCTTGAAGTACAGATCGGAAGAGCGTCGTGTAGGGAAAGAGTGTCTACGA
>CANDBF010000012.1 GCA_947382865.1 uncultured Clostridia bacterium | reverse complement strand
AAGCGTTCCTATTCCGAGCGGGAGGGGAAAGCCCGAAGGGAAGGGGTGGGCTATTAATTTTAGAGTACCCGACGTACACCCATTATAGTGCACGTTACCCCCGACCTGATAAGGTGCGTTTTACCTCTCTAAACTTTTTTGCGTAAAAACTTATTCTTCTATTATTAAAACATTTTAATAAGCCGGCGCCTTGAATATATTCACTTTCTTTATTTCTTAATCAATGATATACTATATCCATGTACGGCATTTACGACGGAATTATCGAGACTTCAAAAGCCGCGATAGCGGATTTTGAGGCGACCGAAGAGCTTCTTGAATATCCCGAGGTGCAGGCGGACAAGGCATACTATCTGTCCGTTTTGTCAAAATATAATAAGCTCAAATCGATAAAGGATAAGCAGTCCGCGCTTATATCGACGTTGGAAGAGGAAAAATCCACGGCGGCGCTTTTGTCTGACGCAACCGATTTCGAGGAGCGTTCCGCGATATACGAGGAGATTTCGACGTTAAAGAAAAAGGCTGCGCGCATATCTGCGGCACTCTCGGACGAGTTGGGTTGCAGGCATGTCGAGGAGCGCGCGTATTGCAGATTTAAGTTCAAAGCGGGTTCGTCAAAAATAGGCGTGGCTTTCAGCGGGCTTGTAAAAAATTATCTGCTTTCCCGCGGGGCAAAAATCGAGGCGGAAAAGACGGCTTCCGCAAACGACGGATATGTTCGGGAAATTTCGTTTCTGGCGGTCGGAGAGGATATAACCGTCAGACTCGCGTCGCTTGTCGGCGCGCACAAGGTTTATATCGCGCCGGCGAAGAGCGAAGATCTGTGCTTTGCCGTCACGCCTGTCGCTGCGGTCGAAAAAGTGTCGGAGCAGGATTTGAAGATAGACGTATTCCATTCGGGCGGCGCGGGCGGACAGAACGTAAACAAGGTGGAAACCGCTGTGCGCGTCACTCATCTGCCGTCGGGTCTCAGCGTGGTGTGTCAGGACGAGCGGTCTCAGCTAAGAAACAAACAGCGCGCTTTGGAAACTATAAATAAGAGACTTGAAGATATTCGCGGGCGTGAGGAGAAAAAGCGTATGGAAGCCGATATAAAAGCGCAGTATTCAAACAAAAATACGCCGATTTCGTTTGACGCTGCGAGTAATACCATGACGGATAAGCGCCTTAAAGCGTTTACGCGGGCGGCGTTTCCGCTTACGGACGGGCAGTTTGCCTCGTATATTGACGGACTTATTACGATATGAAGCAAAGGATAACCGCAAACACCAAAAGGATAGCTCTGTCCTCCGACCGAAGGGTTTACAAAACCGAGGGCTTTATTACGCTTACGCGCAGGATTATGGAAATCGACGCGTTCATATCCCGCGTTGCCGAGGGCATTTTCGCGGATGATATAGCGCTTCATTGCGGCTACTACACTGCGCGCACTGAAGACGGAAGATACACGCTGTATTTATGCTGTATGGCGGGCGATGGCAGGCTGACGGATAAGGATATAGTTTTTTATAATTTTTCAAGCGATAGCCCAATAGAGGGCGGCATTGACAGAGGTTTGAAGGACTACGTCTCGCAAAACGAAAAAATCTCTTTTATTATAAATAAAACCGCCGATGGCATTTCGGACGAAGACCTGACCAGACTGTATCTCGTGTCGGGCTCGGACGGGATAGTCAACTTTCCGTATCTGAACGATATGCAGAGGGAAATCGTAGAGACCGAGGACGCCAATATGCTCGTGCAGGGCGTTGCGGGCAGCGGCAAGACAAACGTATGCGTGGAAAAAATCGTATACTGCGCCTGCCGCAACTATCGCGGCTCCGTGCTGTACACGACCTTTTCGCGAGGGCTGCTCACAGAGACGCGGGATCGCGTGGGGCTGTTCACGAAAAATATCGACGGCTTTGTATCCGCTTATGAAAACGGATCGATAACGTTCCTTGACGGCAATCACAAAAAGGCGGTTGAAAACAAGCTCGGCATTTTGTTTTCCGTCGACGAAGACGGAGAGATTATTTCGGTTTTGAAGCGCATATCGGCATTTTTGAAGGATAAGGTGGAATACCGACTTATAGAGGATATCTATGCTCAAAGGTTCGAGCCCAAGCGCGTTGCGGGAGAGACGGTATTTCTGAACGAGTTCCTCGGCGCGGGCAAAAGACTTGCGGGCGCGCTCGACAGGATAAGGAACATCGCGCCCGAGATAATCTACAAAGAGATATACGGAATGATTTTCGGCAAATACGAGCTCGATTCTCACGCCGAAATGATGGGGCGCGAGGAATACGCCGAGGCGAGAAGCGACAGTTTTACCCGTCGCGAGTGCGAGGTAATATATTCGGTCGCGAGGGAATATGCGGAGTTTCTCAAAAGGCGCAATTATACCGACAACAACCTTATGAGCAGGGAGCTGCTGGGGGCAAAACCGTCTGCGGAATATTCCGTAGGGATAATAGACGAGGTGCAGGATTTTACGCAAATCAACCTTTGTCTTATCAAAACGCTATGCAGAAAGCTGTTTTGCGTCGGCGACGCGTTACAGATGATAAATCCGTCCTATTTCAATTTCGGATATCTCAAACGCCTGATGTACGGCGACGTGACGGGGGTAAGCCAGCTTAAACACAATTACAGAAGCACCGAGAGGATAGAAAAAATCGCGCAGAAGCTGGGCGATATGAACACGCGAAGATTCGGCGTGCACAGCTTTGTGCTCAAAGGCGAAAGCGTAGCCTCTCCTCTTCCGTCCGCGGCGGTTGCGGTGACGGACAGGAGCTTCGCTTATTCGCTCGGTGAAAAGAAATTTGAAAACGTAACGGTTATCGTTGCCTCGCAGAAAAAGAAGGAAAAGCTGAAAAAATATCTCGGCAAGACGGAAATTCTCACGGTTGCGGAGGCAAAGGGGCTTGAGCGCAATACCGTTATACTCGTCGACGTGCTGAGCGACAATGCCGACAAGTGGAGATATCTTCACAAAATTTCGCTCAACAGAAAGGTCGCGGACGAGAATTCGGTTTTCAGATATTATTTCAATCTCTTTTACGTGGGCGTGTCGAGAGCAAAGCAGTATCTGTTTGTTGCCGAATCCGACTGTCCCGAGGGCTTTGCGGATTTGTTTGACGAGTGCTTCGAGCGTATGGACAAGGATAAGGCGCTGTCATATCTGAAAGGCATAGCCGGAAGAATTGAGATTGACGACGACGAGTTTGCCGAGAGAATAGAAAAATTCTGTTCGCTCGAACAGTATGAAAATGCGCGCAGCACAGCGGATAGACTGTCCTTGGAAGAGATGCGAAGCAAAATGCTCGTATATATTTTCGTACACGAGAATTATCTGAGATTCGGAAAGTACAGGGAAGCGGGCATAGAGTACTGGCGCAGGGGTATGGACCAGGAGGCGCGCGAGATGTTTGTGCGCTCGGGTGACGAAAAGCTGTTTCCGCTTATGGACGCCTGTGCGGAGGGCGGAGGCGCGCTCGATCCGGAAATCGTAAAATTTTATACGCTCGTCGAGGACAACGACGTTGCAAAGGGAATAATTCTCTATACTCTTAATCGGGACAGAGAGGAAATAGCCGAGGGTCTGAAAGCCGCGAATATGAAAACAAAGAGGAAATGATTATGAATGAAAATTCCATCAAAGAGCTTATCGACAGTTTTATAGAATACCGCAATCTGATTGCGCCGTTGCAGGACGCGCTGCTTTCGGTGAGCAAGACCTACGAGGAGATAAGGAGCGATCTGGACGTGCTCGCAAAGAGCTTTTCTGGCGGCGCGGTGAATCAGCTTGAAAAGGTGCACGCTACGATAAACGCGCAGGCGAAGAGCGGACAGGAGCTGGGCAGACGGATTGAGGAGTACGCCGCGTCGGGAGAGAAATACGCGCAGGCGGTCAAGGATATGTCGTCGAGATTTTCGGAGGTATCCAAGAGCATCGGGTCTCTTGACGAAATCGAGAGAAACGCTCAGAGTCAGCTTGAACGCATCGATTCGCTTATCGAGGAAAAGCGTACGACCTACAATCTCAAAGAATTGCAGAGGTCTCTTGACGGCTACAACAAGAACATAGAGAGGATAAGCGATTTTATAAATAAGGATATCGCGGCGGTGTTGAAGCAGAATGCGGACAAAATCGAATCTATCCGCAAGGAGAACGAGCTGCTTTCCGCTTCTGTCGCCGAGCAGGGCAAGGATATATCGATACTCATTTCCGAGTTTTCGAAGACCTCTTCGCTGTTAAAGACCTTGGTCGAGGGCAGCACCGTAAACGAGGAATATCTGTTTGACGCTTTCGACAGATGGGCGGCGGACAGAAAGGTAAAAATCAAAAGCAAATAAGAGCGTAAAACGGGAAACCTTGAAAGATGGATATGCCGATTGAAGAAAATCTGCTGCAAGTCATAAAGGATGACGACTTGAAAGCGTTCGACGCATTGAATGCGACGTCCCCGTGTCTGGATTTTTGTCTGGGCAGATTCCCCGTGCTTTCCTTGCTGTATTTGTACAGGTCGCGGAAGATAATCGCGAAATACGAGGATGGATTGCTTCGCATATCGGCATATAAGGAAATGTCGGAGCCTATCGAGATTTCCGACAAATTTTCCAAAAAAGCGGGCAAGTGTCTGCGCCTGTATTTGAAGGAGACGGTGTCGCCGCTTGAAATGCTTCTCATCTTAGACGATACGAGGCGGCTTAAACGCTTGTTCCCGAAGGCTTACGCGTCGTCCGAAATACGAGGGCGGCTCAAATCCGTCTATTCCATAAAATACGCGCTAGGCGTAAAATTCGAGGGCGACGGCATCGTTATCGACAAAAGACCGTTAAGCCGCCGTGAAAAGAAGAATATTCTTACGGTCTGTCTGTGCGCGCTGTTGGCGGTTATTATTATCGTCGGGGTGCCCGTAACTACGGTTTCGCTTATGCCTACGCCCGTCTTTGGAGAAGTGTCTAAGCTGAGTCAGATAGATTTTGCGTCAACGCAGGAATATACGCTCATTCAGGATATATACGTTCCCGACAATTATTCCGTTCAGAAAATAAACTGCAAAATCAAAGGCAGAGGGCATAAGTTTGTTTTGGGCAAGGGCGTGAGATTTGCGGATTTCAACGGCGAGTTTTCGGATATGACGATAGAGTCGCAGGGCGACGTTATATTTACGACCGTTTCCGAGACGGCGGCGATAAGTGACGTGACCGTCAACGTAAACGCCGATATTTCGTTAAGCGCCGACGCGGCGTTTGTCGCGCTTACTAGCTACGGCGACGTTCATAACGTGACCGTAAACGTTAAAGGCAGAGTTTTTGCGCGAGCGGACGCAGCGGTAGTCGACCAAGAGGTTATATTCGGTGCAATCGTAAAAAACAACAGTTACAAGCTCAACGCCGCAACCAATATCGCATACAGCGGCATAGTCAGAAATTGCAGAGTGAACTATTCGGAATTTTCGCTTGCGGGCGAAGCGTCGGCAAACGCCTCGTTCGGCGGAGTGGCGGGAGTAAACGGCGGATACGTGCAGGATTGCGTGGTGAGCGGAGAGATTATCTCGGATACGTTTGACGTCGCGGGCATCTGCTGCGAAAACAACGGATATCTCATCCGCAACGCGAACGAAGCAAATCTTTTGCAAATCTCGTCGGATACGGGCTGGAATCCCGTCACCTGCGGAATAGTTCTTACAAACGCGGGCGCGGTGGAAAGTTGCGAGAACAGAGGCAGAATTTCATCCGCTTCGGATTGCCCGCGGTTCGAGGTGGAAGAGGGCTACGAGGTCGCGGCTTCCGCTTCGGGCATAGCTTATCTGAACAGAGCCTCTTCGGCTACGCCGTATATCAAAAACTGCGTCAATTCGGGCAGAGTGGAGAGCGTTGCGGATTTCAGAAGCGCATATGCTGCGGGAATCTGTCTGTCTTCGAGCGGAACGATAGAGGGATGTAGAAACGCGGGAGGGATTTCATCACAATCAAACAATGAATTCGGGATTTACGCAGGCGGAATTGCCGCGATTGCAAACATAGGCGGCAATATCGTAAAATCCGTGAACGAGGGCGCGATTTCCGCGCTTTCGCAGGGGGCGGCGTTCGTAGGCGGAATTGCCGCGAGGTCTATTGCTCAAATCGTTTACTGCGCGTCCCGCGCAGACGTGAACGTAGCCGCGCGCGACGTATACGCGGGAGGCATATTGGGGCTTAGCGAGGTCGCGATAAATCAGTTTCTGATGATTGTTTATTTCGGAAACGTCAAATTTTGTATCGGCGAATGCAAGCTGAATATAAATCCGTCCGCCGGACAGGGCTTTGCCGGCGGAATAATCGGCAGGGTCAACGAATTGGGCGTTAACGACGGAAGCTCCGTCACGTACTTCGGCGGCGGTGTTACAGACAGCTGTTTTACGGGTGAGATTACGGGCGGAGCACAGTATTGCGGCGGAATAGTCGGCGTTTGCGGCGCGAATATTTACGAGACGAATTCGTATGCTTCGGGGACAGAAACCTTCAAGAATTTCGATAACAATCTGTATGCGGAAGCCTCCGCGAAGGCATTCGGAATAACCGCGAAGGCGGACGGAAGCTTCGTAAGCGTTCAAGATAAAGGCGCGGCGGCGGATACCGCGGACGGCATACGCAATTCAGCGCTGTACAATTCCATATCGGAAGCGCTCGAACAAAGCGAAGACGAATAGATAGCAAAGTCTTATGATAAATTCAAATCGTATTAAAAACCGAGACATTCAGTCTCGGTTTTTGTTTGCTTGGAGTATTTTTTTGATTTTCTTTTTGAATGAGTAAATTGTGTTGTCAACCTGTTTCTGTTCCATGCCGAGCCGTTCTGAAATCTCCCGATAAGACATCGCGTTCAGATAAAGTTTGAGCACGTCCGCTTCGCGCTCTGAAAGCACGGAGGCGATCGTCTCGCTAAGTATACGTGCGGTTTCGTCTTCTATATACAGTCTGGACGGCTCCTGCTCCTCGGACGGCAGAAATACGTCCTCCAGATCTACGTCGGATACGGGGGCGGACTTCTGCTTGCGTATCGCGTCGAGAATGGCGTTTCTGATACAGCGTCCCGCATAGGTTTTGAAGCCGGCGGCTTCGTCCTCTCTAAACGTACGCACCGCGCGCATAAGCCCTATCATTCCCGTCTGCACCAAATCGTCTCCGTCGATTCCGATGACAAAGTAAGACCGCGCGATAGCTTTGACGAGTGGGGCGCACGCCGTGAGCACTGCGTTTTCCGCCGCGAGGTCGCCGTCCTGCGCTTTTTTTATGTCAATCAGATCCTTATCTAAGCCGTCCTTATTCCGCGTCATAATTTTGATACATTCTGCGGCTATCTGCGTTGCCGCACCGCCTCGTAAAGCACTATTCCCGCCGCAACGCTCGCGTTGAGGCTGTTCACCTTTCCGTATTGCGGGATGGTGAGAACGTCGTCGCAAAGCTCTTTGGTGAGGCGGTGTATGCCGTCTCCCTCGCTGCCTATCACTATTGCAATATTTCCATTCAAATCAACCGATTTTGGGGGTTTACCGTCAAAATCAGTCGCATAAACCCATACATTACGTTCTTTAAGCTCTCTTATTGTGTCGTTTATATTCGTGACCTTTGCGACCTTTATATGCTCCGTCGCGCCGCTTGCCACCTTGATGACGGTATCGTTTACGCTCACGCTCCTGTGCTTGGGAATGACTATTCCGTGCGCGCCGAAGCACTCCGCGCTCCTGATAATCGCGCCCAGATTGTGCGGGTCGGTTATGCCGTCGAGCAAAACCAAGAGCAGGGGTTCGCCCTTGTCCGACGCGTCGTCCATTATATCCTCGACGTCGCAATATTCAAAGTCGGTTACCGCCGCGACCACTCCCTGATGATTGCCGCCGCCCGACAGCTTGTCGAGCATAGCGCGATCGCCGTAGCTCACAACGGTGCGCGCATCCTTTGCCAACGCGCGTATGGAGTTGAGCGTGGGGTCGAACTCGCCTTTAAGCATGTACAGCTTGTCTATCGTTCTGCCCGCCCGATAGGCTTCTTTTACGGGGTTTCTTCCGAAAATATACATTTGCTTCTCCGATATGTTTTCAATGAAAATTTCTTGGTTTTGCGGTCGCCCGTAAGCAGAATTGCGTACAGAGGCGACTGCGGTTTGTCACTGTTCGCCGTCCGCGGTTATCGTGTCCTCGAAGCAGGTCGAAAGAAATTTGAAAAGTCTTTCCGTATTTCCCGTGAGATACAGATAGCCCAGCACTGCCTCGAAGCCGCTTGCCTTTCTGTACTCGGCGGGGTCGGCGTGCTTTGCGGAGGTTTGAACCTTGCAGTTGCGCGCGCGGCGGAATAAATCCTGTTCGTCCTCATCAAACAGCGGCAACAGCTTCTGAGCTTCCGCCGCCTGCGAGACGGCTTTGACGGCTTTTGTGACCTCGTGATGAAGCGCGCCCGTCTTTTTTAGAGTAGCCCCCACCGTTACGCGCGTACGTGTGTAAAGTGCCTGTACCGCGTCGCCGATGAACGCGAGCGACATAGGGTGGAGCGCAAGGGCTTCCTGCTTGGATACGGGATTTTTCAGCTCGAACACTGACGGATGATATGTCATAAATTCAGTTTAGCATAAACCGATATCCTTGACAATCTAATTTGAGGAAAGAGGGAAATAGCCGATTTTATTATCGGCGAGGTTGAAAAACGTTATATGGTGAAAATCACACAAAAGACGGCAACCTTTCAAGGTTGCCGTCCGCCGAATATGTAGAGAAAAATCACGCGTTGTAGCCCCAAACCACAAGTTTTTCGAGTTCGGACTGATAGCTGCCTCCGTACAGCCACCAGTCGCTCCAACTGTCGGGCTTGCTTTCCGCTTCGCAATATATTGCTTCGAGCTTATTCCATTCATTAAATAGGGAAGATGATACATTTGTGACGCTACTCGGAATAGTGACGCTTACAAGCTGATTGCAGTGGTGGAATGTATGGCTGCCGATCGAGGTAACCCCGTTTGGAATCACTACGTTCGTAACGTAGCCGTTACCCGAGAAAGCGTAATCGTCAATCGATAGCACGCTTCCGTCCGAGGGAATAACCGCGTTTCCGAAAGCGTGGATAAGAGTTTTGGTTTCTCTTTCTATTAGACAGCCGTTTGTGATATAGAAGTAGGGATTGTTTGCGTCGAGAACGATGTTCCCGACGAAATAAGAGAATCCTGATATATTTTGTATGGTTGCGGGTATATGTACGGTATACGGCTTTTCGTACATTTCGCACCCGAACGCGCCGCAGATATCCGTGATAGGTTTGCCGTTGTATTGAGCGGGGATATATACGTTTTCGGCATAATCGTCATAGTAATAATCTGTCAAAGCATACCCGTCCGGTGTTTCCTCGTAGCGGAAGCCCGCTTTCTGTTTTGTATAAGAATACAGAACGTCGTTCTCGACCTTAGAAAAGCTGTCGTCGGTGTACTTAGTGCCTATTTCGCTTGCTTCGACTGTGTAACATTCTAATGCCCATTCCCAGTTTTCCTCGGTTTCATGGCTGTTTTTGGAAATACAAAAATATTCTTTGTTTACATTTGTGTTATTTGCAACACAGTAATTCAAGTAGTCGATATATAGAGTTTTGTCTTCGTCAAAACCGAACTCTCCATAAATATGTGCTTTACTGAGGTTTTGATTATCTGCCAAACTGTCTTTGACAAATTTATATTCGGGATAAGCGTTTTCGTCAGGAAGAGTACATGAAATCAACTTTTCATAGATGCCTTTTTCGCGTTCGCTGACAAAAAAGTTATTTTTTATGAAATACGAGTCTTTATATTCTTCCCAGACTTCGGGAGATTCTTTTTTGAGTTCGTCCATCCATTTCGTAATAGATTGCTCGTCTGAGAATATATATATTTCCAAGTTAGCCATATGCCCCGTAGTCTCGTTATCGGGATTAATCCACTCATCTAAATCTGCGAAGGCTATAAAGAAAAATCCTATATTACCAATATGATTAATATCATGCATCTGGTCATATATAAATTGAACGCTTGCAACCAAATTGTTCGCATAGCAGTAACCGAACGTTCCGTCTAAAATGCACTGAATTTCGGACATTAGCTCGGCGGAGCCGTCATCGCCGCCGTCGGGATTGCACGCGCTGAGACATATCAGTCCGATTGATACAACGAGTATCGCCGTCAGGCAGAGTATTGCGAGCTTTGCCCCTTTTGCTTTTGTGTTTTTCATAATATACCTCCAAAATATACCGAATTGGGATAATTATAATATACCAACTCGGTATACTAATGTCAAGAAATAGCAAAACGCATTTCAAAAGTTATATGAGATTGAAAGAATTAAGGAAAAAACAAAATATATCCCAGCTCAGGCTTGCTCTCGATTTGAATATGAATCAGAACAGCATAAGTCGGTATGAAAACGGGGAGAGGGAAGCCGATTACAATACCTTAATAAAGTTTGCGGATTATTTTGGCGTGTCGCTCGACTATTTGCTCGAACGTACGGATAACCCCTTGATGAACAGATAAAAGCCGTCCTGCAAACGGCTTTTATTTTTTGAATTTTTGTATATATTCTATATAAATATATAACTAAATAATATACATTACAGATATACGCGCAGAGCTTTTATATTTTTGTCGTAGGTCTTCATCAGATCCTGCGCGAGCTGGGGGACCTCGACGTTATCGCGGTTTAGCTCGTTGATACACTTCTGCACGCTCGTTATGCCCATATTGTAGCCGTCTATAAGCATACTCGCAAGGTGAGAGTTGCTGTTGTCGAAGCTGGCGTTCATCTTGACTCCCGCTTTGAGCATAGCGCGTTGGACGGGGTGGGTCTGCGCGTCCTCGAGCTCCTTTTCGCCGAGTTCGGATTTCGCCCGCTGATAGAAGTCCTCCATTACCTCTTTTTGGGAAAGGGCTAGATTTTTGAGCTTGTCGCATTCGATATAGCCGACGATATTGTCGATGGATTGCGCGCCCATGGCGGTGTTGCGTACGATTTCTCTGTAAATTTTCATACTTCTCCTTTTTGCGCCGGATGTCAAACCTCATGCTCTTCCCCCACACACAGGAGCGTTTGCGGGGACCTCGATAAAACCACTAATCGAGGGACGTTTTGTGCTTATATCAAGCACTGCGGTACGCAAAATTGCAATTTTATGTAAACAAATACGGCGTCCGTCCATTCGGTCGGTTTTATCCGAATATTTTATCCAACAATTCCTTTATCCAAGATTTGTATACGATTTTTTCTCCCTCCTGCGTATCGGGGACGAAGCACAGGGGCGGGAAAGCCACGCACCACCAGTTGTCGCCGCTTCCGCTTCCCAGATTTATAACTACCGCGTCGTAATTGCCCTCGGGAAACTCGTAGCCGTCATAGTTCCTTACGGGGAAGTATTCGTTGTCTATCCTTATGGACGACTTATACTCGAAGCCGTTTTCTGCGAGCGTACCGTCCGCTATTTTGATTAGATTGCCTTTTTCTCTTTCTAGGACGGAGAACGCCTGCTTTTTATCCGAGCACCCTACAAGCGCCGTTTCGAGATACGCGGTTATGCCGTCGCGCACGGCGAGCTTCACAGTCTGGTCGGCGTCGCAGTTGGAATTGGCTCTTATATGTATCCTTATACAGCTGTCCGCTATTTCCTGCCGGGATACGTTTTTGACGTCGCAGGCGCACAGCGTGAGGAGGGCGACAGCGGCGATTACGAGTGCTGTAAAAAGTCGTTTTTTTGTTATGTACTTCGTTTTCATAGGACGAGTATTGCCTCTTTTGCCGCTCGTTAAACGGAGAGCTTACAAAAATTGTATAAAAGCGGCAGGGTAATACACACTATGCAAAGAGGTGAAATATGCAAATCAGGAAAAGTACAATATCCGTTGCTTCAAAGTGTTTGCTGGTGTTTATGGCGCTGATGATAGTCGTCGGTTTGCTCGTATTCTATCCTACGGACACCGAGATTGCGGACGCTGCGGCTCTCAAACAGGGCTCGTCCGGAAGCGTCGTAAAGACTATGCAGACCAAGCTCATAAATTGGGGATATCTCAGCGGCAAAGCGGACGGAGTGTTTGGGGCAAAGACGAAGAGCGCGGTTATCGCGTTTCAAAGGGCAAACGGGCTTACGGCGGACGGCGTCGTAGGCATAAGGACGGCGCAGGCGATGGGAATTTCGCTGTCGACGTCTTCGTCCCCGTCTTCGGGGGGAACGTCTACGGGTACCGCTCTTAAACAGGGCTCGTCGGGCACGGTCGTAAAGACTATGCAGACCAAGCTCATAAGCTGGGGGTATCTCAGCGGCAAGGCGGACGGAGTGTTCGGAGCAAAGACGAAAACTGCCGTAATCGCGTTTCAGAGAGCCAACGGACTTCCCGCGGACGGCGTAGTCGGGTCGAAAACCGCTCAGGCCATGGGAATTACGCTGTCGGGGTCTCAGACGACTTCGGGCGGAGGTACTACGTCGTCAACCGACCTTAATCTTCTTGCGCGCGTAGTGTACGGCGAGGCGAGAGGAGAGCCGTATACGGGACAGGTCGCGGTTGCGGCTGTGGTGCTCAACAGAGTGAGAAGTTCCAGTTTCCCGAATTCTATCGCGGGAGTGGTATATCAGTCGGGCGCGTTCGACTGCGTTGCGGACGGACAGATAAACATGACTCCCAACGACAGCGCGTTCAAAGCGGCGAGAGACGCTCTCAACGGATGGGACCCCTCCTACGGATGTCTGTTCTACTACAATCCCAGAACCGCGACGAGCAAATGGATGCTCTCGCGCACGATAAAGCTCAATATTGGAAACCACGCGTTCTGCTGACAGCGCGCTGGGTATAATCGAGGTGAATGAATATGAGTACAAAACAGGTAAGAGTCTTCTGCGAAGAACCGCAGGACAACAAGAAAAACAAGAAAGGCAAAAACGGAAAGGTCGTCAAGACCGCCGTTCTCGGCACGGCTTTCGGATTGTGCGCAAGCGCGATAGTGGGCTTGTCCGTAGCGCTGTATTTTGCCGACAGAACCGTGCAGACGCACGAGACGTATCAGCGCCAGATGGACGCGGTGTATTCAAGAGCGTATTACGATTTGCTGGACGGCGCAAGCGGACTAGGAGTCACGCTTCGCAAAATCGGAGTATCCAATTCTCCGCGTATGCAGCAGTCTCTGCTCTATGAGGTATGGGCTTCGGCGAGCCTTGCCGAAAACAGCCTCGCCATGTTCGAGAGTCAGGACGACGGTATTTTGCAGGCGCAGAAGTTTGTCAATCAGCTCGGAGACTACTCGCAGTCTCTCGCGCGCAGAGTGGGCAACGGAACGCCGCTTACCGCCGAGGAGAGAGAAAAGCTCATGAAAATGGGCGATATGGCGGACTTATATATGAACGCGCTCGAACAGGTGCAGAATTCGCTCGGCGAGGGCAAGATGTTCGTCGGCGACGGCGGCGCGCTCGAAGGCTTTACTTCCGCGTTCTCGCAGTTTTCCGACCCGAGCTTTGAATATCCCGAAATGATTTACGACGGGCCTTTCTCCGACGCGCTCGAAAACAGAGAGCCTATCGCGTTTATAGGAGAGGAAATCACCGCTAAGATCGGAGTGGATTTTATAACCGACTACTTCAAGGGCTATGATATAAGCAACGTGGAATATATAGGCGATGGTAACGGCGATATACCCACTTTCAATTATAGCCTGCTTGTAGACGGCGCGGACGCGTTTGTTCAGATAAGCAGACAGGGCGGCAAGCTCGTGGCTTTCAATATGTCGACGTCATCGGGCGCGGAACAGGCGGTCAAACAGGAAGCGGGTCCCACCTGCCAGCAGAACGCGCTTGCGTTTGCGGACAGACTGGGCTTTAAGGATATGCAGGTCGTGTGGTCGTCGTCAATGAACGGAGAGTGCTATATAAACCTCGCTCCTGTGCAGAACGGCGTAATCCTGTATGCCGACCTCGTTAAGGTCAAGGTCAGAGAAAGGGACAGCAGAGTCATAGGGCTTGACGCCACTCACTATGCGTTCAATCATAGAGACAGACAGCTTCCCACGCCCGTCGTAACCGCGGCGCAGGCGGCGGAAAAGCTGTCCCTGCCTTGCGAAAGCGAAGGCAGACTTGCGCTCATTCCTCTTCACGGAAAGAGCGAAGTGCTGACCTACGAATTCGAGTGCCACAGCGACGGAACGTACTTCATCTATATCGACGCTCTTTCGGGCGACGAGGTGAACATTCTCTATGTCATAGATGATAACGGCATGGGCATGCGCACAATGTAAAACCGCGCTATTGAGCGAATAACTTTGTCAGAGGCATTTTTGCTCGCCGTCACGTACGTCAGTACGTTAGGCGGTTCGCAAAAATGTCTCTTTCGCGTTCTTCATCTCAATATCGCGGTTTTATAATATGGGTTGATAAGGTGGAACACGACGAGTCGCCGTTCAAGAGACTGCCAGCGTTCGCAGGGCGAACGCCCCGTGAGTGCCGAGCTTGACGTTTAGTACAAGCGAGGGGCAAATTCTGTTTTTATTGCCCCGAGCGAGTGGCATAAACAGAGCTCTATGCCTGTATATGCGAGCGCCGTAAGGAGCGTAGCGACGGAATAGCGATTGTTGACTGAAAGTCCAATCGCGTTGTGTTCCCCCGCCGAAGGCTTGCGGAGAGGCTCACTTGGGTACACCAAGTGAGAGACCGCAATAGGGGGAACACCTGAGGAGGGGGGAAAATTGCATTAAAATATAGTGCACGTTCCTAATTCGAGTGGTGGGAGAAAAGCCCGAAGGGAAAGAGGGGGCATTTTTATTTAGAGTACCCGCCGTGCACCATTTTAGAGCACTTATACCCTCAGCTTGATAAGGTGGAGTACGCCGAGCCGCTATTTCAAGAGACTGCACTCTTTCACCCTTTGCAGACCACGTCACCATCAGCCTGATAAGATTATGACGAACACTCATTATGTGCAAAATGGGGTCCCCATAAAACGCTCTGTTTTATGGGGTATTAAAAACGCACCCCCGTCAGAGGGTGCGTAAACTTCTTACAGAAACTGCTTGTCAGTTGACCTTTTTCTTCATAGACTTCATGAATATCAGAGAGAATATGAACTGCAACAGACCCCAAGCCGCGCCTGCGATTGCGAAGTACAGAGGCGTCCACATACTGTGCGCCTGAATATCCATAAAGAAAGAGATTATAGTATAATCTGTGTTTTGTGTAAGCAACATGTAAGGCAGGAAAGTCGATAAGAAATTTTCTCCTGCAAATCCTGCAAGCGTTGTGGGATTAATATAGAATAGGAAGAACGTAGTGATTGCCGCTGCTCCAATGATTATGCTGAATATCAGATTGAGCGTCTTGTTGTACTTCTTGAATATGAGCCCGAAGAACGCGATTATGAAACTTATGCCCGCAAACGTAAACAGCACCATAGGCATAATTGCCGCGATGCCGAGCATAATGCCCATAATGCCTTCCTGCATTGAGAAAATCGATTTGAACGCTTCAAAGTTGGTGCAGAGCATTTCCCACTGTCCAATACCGCTGAAACTGGTTATGCCTGCCGCCCAAGTTTCGGTGCCTTCCATCATGGTTACGGTGCCTTTAGCGATAAGATAGCCCATAATGGACAGCATGATGAAGCCGAGCGAGAAGATGAGCATAAAGATATTTCTGCTTATGCCGGATTTCTTTTCGGGTTTGGCTTTCGTTTCGGTCGTGTCGAAGCCAGAAACTGCCTCGGGAGCCGTATTTACGGGCGCAAAGCCGCTGCTTGCGGGATACGTCGGCGCCTGCGCATAAGGAGCATAGGGTTGCTGATATGCGGGATTTGCATTCGGGTATCCGCCGGGATACGTTGCCGCCACGTCTATTTTATTGATTTTTACGCCGATAGTCACGCCGCAGTGAGGGCATCTTATGCGGTGCTTGTAGCCTTCTGGGAGTGATTCCGGATTTGCAGGAGGCATAAAACTTATCTCCGCTCTGCAACTGGGACATCTTGTATACATAGTTGTCAACTCCTTCTAATGGTAATTCGTATATTATTATATTATTATATCTCAATAAAGTCAATGATACTTAGGCAAATTCTTTCGCAGTAATATTTTGGCAAAAATGCGCGGATTTTCGGTCGTTTTTTCAATTACGGTTGTCAAATTATGCGGCGCGGTGCTACACTGTATGCGTCGGGTGCGCGCTTCGGCGCGATAATCGGGAAGGCGGTGCAAATCCGCCGCAGCCCCCGCTACTGTAAGCCTCAAACAACAAGGAGTCACCGAAAGGGAAGACGGTTGACCGAGCCGACGCGTATTGGCTTTGCTATGCGCGGCTATGGGTTCGGCGGTAAGTCAGGAGACCGGCCAGACGGGTTCCGCAAATTTTCATGCGGAGTCTTTACCGAATCGCTCGGTGGGAGCGGTGGGGTATCGCAAGCGGCGCGGCTTGCGTTTTCCGCACGTGTTTTCCTCCGGACGGTTTCATGAACGTAACGGAGGTTTTTTATGTTCAAAAGAAAGAGTATCGTTATCGCAGTCGCAATCGTGCTTGTCGCCGTATTCAGCCTTGCGTGCTTAGTCGCGTGCAACCCTAGCGGCGATAACAGCGTCAAGAATATCACTGTGTACGTAGGTCAAAAGACGTTCGGCATAACCACTACGGAAACAAATTTGCACGGCGTGCTTGTAAAGTTGTATAAGGAAGACAAAATCACCGCGTATGAGACCGACGATTCGGGCTACGGCGCGTTTATAACCAAGATTGACGACCTCGTGCAGAGCAACGGGAATTATTATACGGTCTGGCACAGTCTGGACAAATTTGAATACAAAAGCGTGTATAACTCCGCCAATCCCGAATGGAATCCTTCTCGCTCCTCAGCGAAGACCGAGGAGGCGGGCGTTTTTGCGGTGACCACTTATAAAAATACGCTCCTGTATTTTTCGGGCGTTGGAATAAGCTCTCTGCCTATTGTGGACGGCGCGGTGTACGCTGTTTTGGTCGGCTGATAAGCGCAGGGCGCAGGCGGACGAGTCGCGCAGCCGTCCGCCTGCGATATTGCCGTCGGGAAAATAAATGCGGAAGTTTTTGCAAAAATCATAGTTTATACCACATAAATATATGGATAAAACACGTTTTAAGCAGAAAACCATAAAAAACAGCGGGACAGTCGCCGCTATTTACGTGGCAAGAGTAGCCGCAATGTCGGCGATGCTCACGGCGTTTAAGTTCGCGCTTTCGTTTGTGCCTAACGTGGAGGTCGTGACGGTGCTTATACTAGTATACGGCTCTGCTATGGGTATTGCGTACGCGCTGCCTGCGACGCTGATTTTCTGCGCGGTCGAGACGGCGATATACGGCTTCGGAAGCTGGGTGTTGCTGTATTTCGTATACTGGCCGCTGCTCGCCCTTGCGGCAGGCATATTGCTTCGCGGCGCAAGGGTGTGGCTTGCGCTAGCCTTAGGCGTTATCGGCAGCGTGCTCTTCGGCGTGCTGTCGGCGTGCTGCGATACGCTGTTCTGCGCGGCAAATCTTGCGCCCTCTTATCTCGGCAGATACTGGGCGGCATATTATCTGAAAGGACTGTACTTCGACCTTGCGCACGTAATTTCGAGCGCGGTCACTGTCGCGGTACTGTACGTCCCGCTTGTAGCGGTGCTGAAAAAAATTGCGCCGACGGGCGGCAATATAAGACCGAAAGCTATTAGAAAGTATTCGTCGGAAGAATACTGCCGAGAGTGCTTGGAAAACCCGAGCGACTGACGGCGCGGCGCTCCCGCCTAAGCCTTGATTTCCACGGAATCCAGAGCCGTGCGCATAGAGATATAGTCTGCGCATAGCTGCATTATGTATCTTTGTTTTTCCTCGTGCGGCAGTGTGGCGAGCTTGTTTTCATCCGCGAACACGGCGATGGGGTTGTCAACTTTTTCTCCGCCCTTGCGCAGTTCGTAAAGTTTGACGTAAATCTCGCGTTGCTGTATCGTGGCGTTTTTTGGTATGGGAGGACAGTCTCTGCGATAGTCGCCGCTTGCAAGCCGCGCTTTCGCTTCGGAAGCCAGTGTTCTTATAGGACATTTCTTGTGTTTTACGTTGCTCATCGTCGCCTCCTTCCGTCATATTAGCACAAACGGAATATAAGGTTATCAACAACGCAAAAACAGACAAAAAGTTCTATTCTTCGTCATTTTTCTCCCTTCGTTTTTTGGCGATAATGCTCGTTATTTTTCTGGTTGTAAGCGGAATTACGGCGGTTCCGAGAATATAGGCGATTGCGCCGTAAAGCTCGAATTTGCCTCCGAGGAAAAATTCCACGCATACCGCAAACAGCCCGCCGATACACACGGTGGCGAAAAAGTCCGTGAGAGCGCGCTCGACGGGTCTCGCTCTTCTCAGATAGAGCAGAGCTATTATGCCCGCGCCGAGACCTGCGGCAAGGCAGAGTGCAAAGCGGATACCCTGCACTCCTGCATTTGCGCCTAGATTGAGAGTTTGCGAAAGCGTCGAGGTCATAACGCCTTATTTGAAGATCTTCTTTACGAAGGAGGTCGGGGCGGTCTGCGCGGTATATCTGAGCGAGTTTACCCGACCCGTAACCTGCAGTCTGCCGTTTTCTATATCCAGATTTTTAACCGCGAGACCTTGTCCCGAGACGAGCAGAGTTTCTCCCGCAAGTCGTACGGTGATGCTCTTGTCCGTGAACACGGGTACGTCGACAACGCCGGTCATCGACATCGCGCGGTTGTGGTCGAGCTCGAGCTTGTGCCCTTTCTGTTCCGCGGCGGAGGTGCGGGCGGGGACGTTTTGCGGACGTACGGACGAGGAGCCTGTAGAAATCGGGCTTTTTTTGTCGTTAGCTACGGGTTTGATGGGTGTTTCCATATTTATAACTCCTTTGCTGCTTGCGCTTTTCATTGACAATAATATTAAAAGGGAATAAAATATATGACATATTATCGCTCTTATCGCCCGAACAACGCGGCGCGTAAGTTCGGAGGGAAGCGCGTATAAATGGGAAGCAGATCTGAAAAAGCAAAAAAATATAAGCTCGATTTGTCGGCGGGATTTTATCCGTTCGTCTCGGGCAGGAAGTCGCAGAGCCTCTTTTGCGTGGGTGCGGAGCTCGCGGACGGGGTGGATAAACCGCTGTTTACGCAAGCCGTAAACGAAATTATGCCTAGGTTTCCGCTGTACAAAACCAAGCTCAAAAAGGGCTACGGCGGATATTATTTGCAGGAAAATCCCGCTCCCGTGCTCATATCCGACTGGGACGGCAAACCCCAGACTCCCATAGACCCCAAGGCTGCAAACGGATACCGTTTCAGATTTTCCGTAGAGGGGAAGAGGATTTATCTGGAAATGTTCCACGCCCTTACGGACGCCAACGGCGCTATGAGATTTCTGCTCGCCGCGGTCCGCAGATACAGGGAGCTTTCGGGGATAAGTCTCGGCGCGGACTGCGCGATACCCGCGTTTGACGAACAGGTCCCCGCGGGGGAGACAGAGGATAGCTTCCTTGCAAATTACCGACATATAAAACTGTCCGAGCTCAATCTGAAAGGGATGGCGGGCGGCGTTCCGCACAGGATAAGCGGCACGCTTCTGGATGACGGATCGGAGGTCGACGAAAGGGCTTTCCCTACTGCCGATTTGATATCAAGAGCCAAGGAAGCGGGCGTTACGGTCACGGCGTATATTGCGGGCGCGGCGGCGTGCGCGATTGCCGGCGGCAATAGTTTGAAGCACCCGTTGCAGTTGATGATACCCGTCAATCTGCGCAAAATGTTCCCGTCCGAGACGGCTCACAATTTCATAACCTTCGTACGTCTGTCGCTGAGCGCAAAGGACTGTCAAAGCCTCGAAGCCTGCGCGGGGGAGTGCGCGAAGCAGCTTTCCCAAAAGGTGACCGAAAAGAGCATGAGCGCGTTTATCTCCACTACCGTGCGCGCGCAGCGAAATCCTCTTTTCAGAGCGGTTCCGCTTTGCGTGAAGTGGCTGCTTATAAGGTTCGGAAGGCTCTTCCTAAAATCGCGGCAGACGATTATAGTGAGCAATCTGGGCGACGTGCGCGCCCCCGAGGAGCTTGGAGTAAGAAGACTGTCTATGTATCTTAATACGTCAAAAAACAACGTGACGAATCTGGCGGCGGTCTCCTGCAATGAAGTGTGCACGCTGGCGTTCACTAGGAAGATAAAGGAAAGCGACCTGAGCGTCAGATTTTTTGAAACGCTCGGTATATAAGATAAAAACGGAGTTTATTTCATCAAAAACTCGATATAAACTTCCGATTGTGTAATAAAGAGGATAATCATATGAAAAAACTCAATTCGGAACAACTGCGCAAACTGTATCTGGATTTTTACCGTTCTAAGGAACATACGGCGATAGATTCCGCCTCGCTCATTCCCGAAAACGACCCCACCGTGCTGTTCACTACGGCGGGAATGCATCCGCTCGTGCCCTATCTTCTTGGCGAAAAGCACCCTGCGGGAAAGAGGCTCACGGACGTGCAGGTCTGCGTGAGAACGGGGGATATAGAGTCCGTCGGCGACGAGAGTCATTGCACCTTTTTCGAGATGTTGGGAAGCTGGTCTCTCGGCGACTACTTCAAGCACGAGGCGATAGAATGGTCGTACGAGCTGCTTCTCAACAGGCTGGAATTCGATAAGGATAAATTTGCTGTTACGGTGTTTGCGGGCGACGAGACCTGCGGGCGCGACGCGGAGAGCGCAAAGCGCTGGGAGGAGCTCGGTATCCCTAAGGACAGGATTTTCTATTGCGGAAGAAAGCACAACTGGTGGGGACCCGCGGGCATGACCGGACCCTGCGGACCCGATACGGAGATGTTTATAGACACAGGTAAGCCCAAGTGCTCCGAGGACTGCTCGCCCGCTTGCGATTGCGGCAAGTATATGGAAATCGGCAACGACGTGTTTATGCAGTATTTCAAGAACGCGGACGGAACGCTCGAACCGCTCAAAAACAAAAACGTGGACCAAGGCATGGGTCTTGAAAGAATGCTGTGCATACTCAACGGCTACAAGTCCGTATACGAGACGGATTTGTTCGCCTTTGCGATAAGCAAGCTCGAGGAGCTGAGCGGCAAAAAATACGGCGAGGACGAGGCGGCGACAAAAGCTATGAGAATTGTAAGCGACCACACCCGCACCGCGACCTTCCTGCTCGGCGACAGAAACGCCGTGTCCCCCTCCAACGTGGATCAGGGCTACGTGCTGAGGAGGCTTATCCGCAGGGCTATGAGATATTGCCGCTCACTCGGTATAGACGACGGCGCGCTCGTAGAGCTTGCGAGACTGTACGTGGATAAGTATAAGGAAGCCTATCCCTATATCAAGGAGAACGAAGAGAGGATAGTGTCCGAGCTCGTCGCGGAAAAGGACAAGTTTGCAAAGACCATAGAGCAGGGGCTCAAAGAGTTCGACAAGGTGCTATCCCACCTGCCGCAGAATATGACGGTGTTCCCCGGAAAGACCGCGTTCAGACTGTACGATACGTTCGGCTTCCCCATAGAGATGACAAAGGAGCTCGCAGAGGAAAAGGGCTATACCCTCGACGAAGAGGGCTACAAAAAGGCGTTTGCCGACCATCAGGCGCTTAGCAAGGCGGGAGCGGAGCAGAAATTCAAAGGCGGACTTGCCGACAACGGCGTTCAGACCGCAAGACTGCATAGCGCCACCCACCTGCTCAACGCCGCGCTCAAAACGGTGCTTCACGACGATTCCATTCAACAGCGCGGAAGCAACATCACCGCAGAAAGACTGCGCTTCGACTTCAACTTCCCCCGTCCTCTGACCGCGGAGGAGCTCGCCGAGGTGGAAAAGCTCGTAAACGGGCAAATCGCAAAGGACGAGCCCGTCGTGCTCGAAGAGATGTCCGTCGAACAGGCTAAGGCGGCGGGAGCGATAGGCGTGTTTGCCTCAAAGTACGGCGATGTGGTCAAGGTGTATACGATAGGCTTCTCCAAGGAGATATGCGGCGGACCGCACGCGGCGCGCACGGGCGAGCTTGGCAAGTTCCGCATCGTCAAGGAGCAAAGCTCCTCCGCGGGCGTACGCAGAATAAAAGCCGTGCTAGAATGAGCGGAAACATTTCAAAAATAAGTATAAAATGGAATATGATATCGAATAACACACAAGCGGCATAATCTACGCCGCTTGTGTGTTTAATCAAATTTGATATTCTATTGAATTTCGTTGCCGTACTTATCCAATATACCGTCATCGCATCTAATTTGAAAATTTGTAGTTCCCAAATACCGATTTTCGCCTTTTATAAGATTTTTCCATTGCTGTTTTGTTCCATAGAAACGTAAATCCCGCAATCCGTTGGCAACAGCTTCCGTTGTACGTTTCAGAAATATTGGCTTCCGTTATATTTTTATTATTGCAGGTGACGGAATAAGTGCCGTTGGGCTGTAAAGTAAAAGGAAAAATCACAAAAACGTGCCGCAATATATTTTTCTAAATCGAATATTATATTCACGTCATACGCAGGCATATACGACCGTTCGCTTGCGGATTCGCCGTTTATTATTACTGCATATCGAACATATCGGACAGCGCGTCGCAGATATTGCCGCCGACGGTGTATTAAGATTTGCGGTGCGATTATTATATGACACCGCCGACTCCTATGCAAGCGCATAAAAAGGACAATTTATCCCAATATATTTACTGTAAAATTACCGATGAAAGTTGACTAATTCGGTTTGATAGTATATATTAAATAAACAGTAAATAACAAATTGCCGTACCTATTCGGCAGACGAGGTTATCTATGAAAAAGAATTTGGAAAAAATATTTGCGTCGGCAAGTATTGTAGTGGCAATCATTCTGATTATGATTCTGCTTGTCACGGCGTTCGGCGGAATCGATTTCGACGAATTCCAGAGCGAACTTGTGCGCGGCTTGCTGATTACGCTGGGCATTTTGTATCTCGTGCTCGCCGGATTTGCGCTCGTGCTTATGTTTATAAGGACGGACGTGGTCAAGGAAGTCGTCGTCAAGTCCGAAAAAGGCGGTGCGGTGAAGGTTTCCGTCAAGGTCGTCAAGAACTTCGTCAAGCAGGCATGCGGTCAGATCGAGGGCGTGAAGTTTAAGAAGGTTACCCTTGTTCAGGACGATTACGGCGTACGTCTGAAAGTCAACATCAAGGTGATGGACGAGAACACGACCAGAGTCGAGGCGTATCTGCGCGCGCTCATCGAAGAAATCTTTTACAGCGAATTCGGCTTCAAGTTTATATCCATCGAGACAAAGGTTATGGTCGTGACTCCCAAGAATCAGGAGGAGCTTGACAGCCTCAAAGCAATATCCGACCAAAAGGCGGAGGAGGCTCTCGCTCAGGCGGAGGAAAATGCCGAAGAGGAAGAAATCGTCGAGGAAGAGGTCGTAGAAGAGACCGAAGCCGCCGAAGAAGAGGAATAAAACAGAAACCGCGTGCAAGCCGCCCTTCGGGGCGGTTTGTATCCGATAAGGAGAATATATGAAAGAAGTTATTTTGACCCAAGAGGGCTTGGAAGAACTTAAACAACGCTTAGATTATCTCATCGTGTATCTTCGCGAGGACGTGGCAAAAAAATTGCAGCACGCCCGCGAGCTCGGCGATTTGAGCGAAAATGCCGAATATGACGCCGCAAAGCAGGAGGAGAGTCAGGTCGCGCAGGAAATCAAGGACCTCGAAGAGAGGATTAAAAACGCCAAAATCATCGAGAAGAGCGGCACGAACAGAGTTTCTATCGGACATGTGGTCACCGTCGAATATCTCGGCGAGCTCGACGAGGACGAGGAAGCTATTATGAACGTGCAGATTGTAGGCGAGACCGAAGCCGACTATTCCAAGGGCAAGATAAGCAACGAATCGCCTCTTGGCAAGGCGCTTATCGGCAAAAAGGGCGGCGATATTGCGGTGTTTGCAAACATGCACGGCGGCGAAGAGAGATACAAAGTTATCAAGATAAAGTAATACATAGAGAATTTTGCTCTATTATACCAGATGCGCTTTAAGAGCGCGGATTTTGTGAACGGTTATGAGTGAAGAACAGATAAATTCCGCCCCTCCGAGTCCCGAGCAGGACGCGAGCGAGGTGCGCAAAGTCAGATTGGACAAACTTGCGGAGCTTTCCGCCAAGGGCGAAAATCCTTACGAGCTTACCTCGTACGCAAGGACCGCCACCGCCGGCGAAGTGTTGAACCAATATGAAAAGTGGGAAGGCAGGACGGCGAGCGTTGCGGGGCGTTTGGTTTCCAAGCGCATTATGGGCAAGGCGAGCTTCGGGCATATTCTCGACTGCGACGGGAGGATACAGGGCTATTTCAGCCGCGACGACATGGGTGTCGAGGAGTATCAGGCGTTCAAAAAATGGGACGTCGGCGATATCATCGGCATAGAGGGCACGGTTTTCACCACCAAAATGGGTGAAATCTCCATACACGTCAAAAAAGCGGTTCTGCTTTCCAAATCTCTGTTGCCCCTTCCCGAAAAGTATCACGGGCTCAGAGATACGGAGCTCCGCTACCGTCAGCGTTACGTGGATTTGATTGCAAACCCCGAGGTCAAGGAAGTTTTCATCAAGCGCAGCAAAATAATATCCACTATCCGCGAGGTGCTCGACAAAAAGGGCTTTATAGAGGTGGAAACGCCCATTCTCAATACGCTCGCGGGCGGTGCGAACGCCAGACCCTTCGTCACACATCACAATACGCTGGATATTGATATGTATATGCGTATCGCGACGGAGCTGCATTTGAAGCGCTGTATCGTGGGCGGCTTCGACAAGGTGTACGAAATAGGCAGACAGTTCCGCAACGAGGGCATGGACCCCAAGCACAATCCCGAATTCACCACCATAGAGTTGTATCAGGCTTATGCGGATTATAAGGATATGATGAACATTGCCGAGGAGCTGTTCAGTGCGGCGGCGATGAAGGTGTGCGGAAGCCTGCAAATAGAGTATCAGGGACAGCCTCTCGACCTCACGACCCCGTGGGAAAGACTGACCATGGTTGAGGCGGTAAAAAAGTATACGGGACTGGATTTCGACAATCAGCCGCTTGCCGAGCTTATCGAAAAGGCAAACGGATTGGGGCTCGAGCTGCCCGCGGACGTAAGCTGGGGCAACGCGCTCTACAAGGTGTTCGACTGCTTTGTGGAGGATAAGCTCATAGGTCCCGTGTTTATTACGGACTATCCCGTAGAGGTCAGCCCGCTTGCCAAGCGCAAGCCCTCCGACCCGAGGCTTACGGAAAGGTTTGAATTTTTCATCTGCGCCAGCGAGGGCGGAAATGCGTTCAGCGAGCTGAATGACCCCATCGACCAAAGGTCGCGCTTCGAGCAGCAGATGCTTGCAAAAGCCAAGGGCGACGATGAAGCCCAGCCATATGACGAGGATTTCTGCACCGCGCTGGAATACGGAATGCCCCCCACGGGCGGCATCGGTATAGGCATAGACAGGATGGTTATGTTCCTTACGGATTCGGCGTCGATTAGGGATGTGCTTTTGTTCCCCACCATGCGCCCGACAAATACGCGATAATTTGTGTTGATACTGTGTCAAAGGCACTTTTGTTCACCGTCACGTACGTCAGTACGTTAGGCGGTTTGCAAAAGAGCCTTTTCCTTGTCTGAACGCAAATTCTCGCGTATTTGATATTAGTTAAGCGTTTTTGAAAATAGTTTGAAAAGTGGAGCACGACGTACACTTATTCAAGAGACTGATAGTGCTCGCAGGGCGAACGCCCCGGCGCGCACCCCTCTTAGACCACGTCACCCTCAGCTTGATAGGATGCACATCCAATCACAGCCAGACAAACGTAAAAACGATTTATCGAGCTAATGTGTTATGCGAGATATCTCGATATCGCGTTTTTACATGGCTTGGGTAGCTTTTATATACAAGCGAGTTTGTGATCTTAATAATGTTTGCGCACTAGACTGTATTTGCGCAGGAGATGAAATGTTTCTCCGTTATTCTTCCAAAGTTCCGATGTCGATAGAGTAGGGGCGCCTTTTTCAATCTCCAAAATTTTTACAATCTGATGTAAGTGTTCGCGCATAAATTCGATTATGCCGTTATACTTTTATGTCGGGCTTCTTTTACGGAGCCGTTATCTTCCCGCTTATCGCAGTTTTCCTGTAAGGCATAAGGATTGCGTTTGTGATAGTTTATCAGTTTTTTATTTACACAATGACCGAATAGGCTTAAAGCCTGTGCCGCTGATAATGTAGTGCTCTTATAATATTTACAAGACAGGCATTTTTCGTAAACTAACATTTTCATT
This sequence comes from uncultured Clostridia bacterium, assembly GCA_947382865.1. Classification (GTDB taxonomy): domain Bacteria; phylum Bacillota; class Clostridia; order Christensenellales; family CAG-917; genus CAG-475. Next base: position 15,077 of record CANDBF010000012.1, on the reverse strand, counting down.
CTATCCGGTTTTTAGAAAATAGCATATTTAGGCTATTATTGATAGTTTTCATTGATATTCAAATATTGAGAACGTATATACGGTATACTCAAATTTGGAGTAAGTCTACAATAAATCTCCATTTTGGAATATCAATTTTATATTAGGTGGCTTATGTACGGAAAGCGAATAAGAGAATGTAGAATCAGACAGGGACTTACTCAACAACAGTTGGCTGAGAATTTAGGCATAACGCAAAAAACTGTAAGTAAATATGAAACTGAGTTTTTAGACCTTAGCACAGAAATGTTAATTAGAATAAGTAAGTATTTTAAGGAAAGTTCGGATTATATTTTAGGAATGGAGACAGAAGACGGCAGAAAACTATATTAATGTTTTCTTATATAAAATTTGTTTACGCTTTCTTCAACGGCAAAACTATCTCGAACTGCGTTTTGCAGTTTTCTATATCCGATTTGCAAAGCGATATGCTGCCGCCGTGGGCGGTTATGATTTTTTTACAGACGGCAAGCCCAAGTCCCGAGCCCTGTTTGTTTCTGGATTGCTCGGCTACTACAAATGGCGCGAATATATCCTCGCTCAAATCCTCGGGAATGCCCGCTCCGTTGTCGGCGAATATTATAAGCGTTTCGTTTTCTTTCTTCGTGAGCCTTACGTACAGAGTAGAGCCCGACGGGGTGTATTTGAAGAAGTTTCCAATCAGGTTTTCCCATACGCGGATAAGCTGACCTTTGTCAACGCTGCAAACGAGTTGTTCTTCCGCTATATCCACGTCGAGGTTGAAACCCTGCAATTCAAACTCGTCATATCTGCCTGCGAGATAGGTGCGGATAAGCTCCGCGATATCGATGTCTTCGAGAGTGAGCTTGAAATCGGGGTGGTCGAGCTTGCTGTATTCGTAAAATCCGTTGATGAGCACGCCCATGCTCTCGGACTTGCTGAGGATAAGATTGAGATATTTTTGCTTTTCGTCATCGCTGACGAGCCCGTCTCTCATCGCCTTGGAAAAGCCCTGTATGACTGTAATAGGCGTTTTGAGGTCGTGCGACAGACCCGCGAGCATACGCTGTCTGTCCTGTTCGAGCGCGGTACGCTGTTTTTCGGACGCGTCGAGCAGGGTCACCATTTCGTTGAAGCTGTCCGTCAGCTGCTCGAATTCCTTCAATCCGATATACGTCAGCTGCTTGCGGTATCCGTTTTTGGCGAATTCGGTCATCTCGGTGCCCAGCGCTTTAAGCGGTCTTTGCACGTGTTTGTTTATATACCTTATATAAATCGCAAGCATCGCCATAAGCAGAGCGACTACGCCCAAGATGAATATAATCAAAAATACGTAAGGCGTTACGCCTTCCTCGTTGTTGGTGTCGTAACAAATCGCATAAAAGCCGTCGTCGCCCTGCGAGAAATAAAATTTTTCGATGACGTATCCGTTGTGGCGCGTGTTGTAGGTGTAAAGGTCGAGCTCCTGCTCGGTAAACTGCGTTTTGGTGGTTATAATCGAGTTGGATATGATTTTCAAATCCGAATCCAAAAGTATATATTGCGTGGAGCCGCTTTTGTCGGAGGGTACGCGGGAGATAAGGCGGTTGTAGTCCCCGTTGGGCATTTTGAAACTTTGAAGAGTGATTATGTCCTCGTTGCCGTAGTTCTGAATGCAGTCGAGCTCGGATAGCGTGTATTCTCTGAAAATCCCGTCGGAAGAATACTTAAATTCGCCGCGCTCGCTTACCACGCAGAGCCATCCCGCGTCGCCGCATATTCTGTTTACGGGGATTTCGGAAAACCTGCCCCGCGAAAGCAGATCCTCGTAGCTTGAAATCACGCTTTTTCTGAACAGAAGAGTATCGCGGTTGCTCGCCCAAGTCGCTATCAAAAAAATAAGCCCCACCGAAATAACGGTGATAAGCATAAAGGAAACGAAGGAACGTATCAGAAGCGCAAGGAAGCTGCGGTTGTCTATATGCGCGACGGCGGTAGCCTTTTTCGTCTTTCTCGCGCCGCGCCTGCTTTTTTTTGCGGGAGTCGCCTCCGTTTGCGATTCGGATTCCGTTTCGTGGGAAGAGGAAACTGCGGCTTCGATTTCCGAGCCGCACGGCTCGCCGTCACAGGCGATTATGCGTTGTTCTTCCCGTTTGCCTTTCACTGCCTTTCGATTTTGTAGCCCAGTCCTCTGACCGTCTTTATATAACGCGGATTCTTTGCGTCATCCTCGATTTTGTCGCGGAGATTGGAGATATGCACCATCATAGTGTTGTCGTCAGTCACGTAGTAATCGCCGTTGACCTCCTCGTAAATCTGCATTTTCGTGAAAACTCTGCCTGGGGATTTCATAAGCATAACGAGGATTTTATATTCCGTGGCGGTGAGAGATATCGGCTGTCCGCGTTTTTCCAGCGTGAGCTGATGGGTATCTAGCGTAAGGTCGCCCACGACGATTTTGCCGTCTTCGTTGCCCCCGGGAGAATTGACGTTGCCGAGGTGATAAAACCTGCGCAGCTGCGCGTTTATGCGCGCAATAAGTTCGAGCGGATTGAAGGGCTTGACGAGATAGTCGTCCGCGCCCAGATTGAGCCCGAGTATTTTATCGCTGTCGAGATGCGCCGCCGACAGTATCACGATAGGAATATTGCTTTTGGCTCTGATGTTTTTTGTGAGCTCATAGCCGTTCATGCAAGGCATCATAATATCGACGAGCGCAAGGTCAATCTTTTCCTTGCCGAATATTTCCAGAGCTTCGACGCCGTTTTTTGCCCAAAAGATATTGAAACTGTCGTTTTCAAGATACAGCTTTATCAGTTTTACGATATCCTCGTCGTCCTCGGCAAGCAAAATATTGAAGTTCATAGACCACCTCGCTTCATCGTTTTGTAGATTATATCATATTTTAGCGTCTTTCTCAACGCCAATTTGAAATTTTGACTCTTTGCCGAGTTACTATTGTAAATCTTCTCGCCTTATGCTAAAATTCGGTCTATGGAAAGCATTGTCGCCCGTGTATATGCAAAAATCAATCTGTCTCTTGCCGTGACGGGCAAAAGAGGGAATTTGCACACCCTCGATATGATTGTATGCCCCTATCGCGGGTTTTACGACGAGGCGGAATTTACGCCGCGCAAGGATATGAAAAACATAGCTCTCGGGGACGTTCAAGCGGAGTTTTGCGCATTCAAACCGTCTCTTTTTGCGGAATTCTTCAACCGCAAGCTGAAAATCATATCCGAAAAATTCGGCGTGGGCGGTATAATAAACGTTAAAAAAGGCGTGCCGCTCGGCGCGGGGCTGGGAGGCTCCTCTGCGAGCGTGGTCGCGGCGTTGAAAGCGGTAAAAGGATATGTGAAAAGCATTGGCGGCAGCGCCGAAGCCGACGACGGATTTCTGCTCTCTCTCGGGAGCGACGTGCCGTGTATGCTGTACGGCGGCGCTTGCAGAGTGCAGGGAGTGGGAGAGCGAGTCTCTCCTCTCGACTGCGACGTGCCCGAGGATATTTGCGTGAGAATCGCGGAGGGCGGCTCGGATACGGCGAAATGCTACGCTCTTTTCGACGAAAACGATAAAGGACAGTACGCCGCTTTGCCAATAGCGGACAGCGTTTACGGCGCGCTGCAATTTTTGAGAAACGATTTGACGGTTTCGGCGGTCAAGCTGAATCCGAAAATAGCCGAGCTTATTTCTTCTATGAAAAATGAGTTTGAATACGTCGTTATGAGCGGAAGCGGAAGCGCGGTTATAGGGATTGACAAAAAAGGTTATGAATGAACCGTCGTCCGAAAAATTTATCGTTCGCTCCGTTTGATTTGCAAAAAATCACAAATTTGCAATTTATTTTTTATTATTTTTGCAATTTTTGACAAATTTATCAAATTTGCAATTGCAAATTTTGTATTTTTGCAAAAATTTACCATATCTATTGTGCGCGTCGGATTATTTTGTTATAATTGCTACAAAGTATATTTAACTACATAACTGCAATACGATAATTATATGAACGTAAATTTTCAAGTTGCTGAGTTGGAGGTTTATGAGTAAGGTCATAGACAGCTACGCGTGTTATCTGTTTCACGAGGGGACGAACTATCAGGCGTACAAGATGTTTGCGCCCGTCAAGGGCGTGGAGAACTGCGAGGACGGTTGGTATTTTTCCGTCTGGGCTCCCAACGCCGAGAGCGTAAGCATAGTCGGCGATTTCAACAACTGGAATGCGGGCGCGAATTATATGAAGCCGTCGTCCGACGGCATATGGACGGTTTTTATCGCCGGTCTCAAACAGTACGACAATTATAAGTATGCGGTGACTTCCAAGAGCGGAAAGACCGTATTCAAGTGCGACCCCTACGGGCTGCACTTCGAGACCGCTCCCGCAAACGCGTCCAAGCTCTACGACCTTTCGGGCTATCGCTGGAAGGATAAAAAATGGATGAGCGACAGGGCGAACTACAATCCCTACGGCAGCCCGATGAACATTTACGAAATGCATTTCGGAAGCTGGCGCAGATATGAGGACGGTAATTTCATCAACTATAAGGCGATGGCGGACGAGGTCATCCCCTACGTCAAGAAGATGGGCTACACTCATATCGAGATTATGCCGCTTACGGAGTATCCCTTCGAGGGCAGCTGGGGCTATCAAGTCACGGGTATGTTCGCCCCGACCTCCCGCTACGGTACGCCCAAGGATTTTATGGAATTCGTCGACCGCTGCCACAGGGCGGGAATAGGGATTATTCTCGACTGGGTGCTGGCGCATTTCCCGCGCGACGAGCACGGGCTTAGCAACTTCGACGGCACGCCGCTTTACGAATATGCCGACCCTCGCAAGGGCGAGCATAAGGAGTGGGGCACGAAGGTGTACGACTTCGGCAAAAACGAGGTCAAATCCTTCCTTATATCGGCGGCAATGTTCTGGTTTGACGTGTATCACATCGACGGCATACGCTGCGACGCGGTTGCAAGCATGCTCTATCTCGACTACGGCAGAAAGGACGGGGAGTGGGAAGCCAACAAGTACGGCGGCAACTACAACCTCGAAGCGCGCGACTTCCTAAGACAGATGAACACCGCGATACTCTCAAAGTATCACGGCGCGCTTACGATTGCGGAGGAGTCGACGGCGTATCCTATGATAACCAAGCCCGCGTACGACGGGGGATTGGGCTTCAATTTCAAATGGAATATGGGCTGGATGAACGACAGTCTGCACTATCTGTCCCTCGACCCGTTTTTCAGAAAGGACAATCACAACGACCTTACGTTTGCGATAACCTATGCGTACAGCGAGAACTACATTCTGCCCATTTCCCACGACGAGGTCGTGCACGGCAAGTGCAGCATGATAAACAAAATCCCCGGAGATTACGACCAGAAGTTCGAGGAGCTCAAAGCCTTCTACGGATACATGATAGGTCACCCCGGCAAGAAGCTCACCTTTATGGGCGGAGAATTCGCGCAGTTTATCGAGTGGAACTATTCCCAACAGCTGGATTGGTTTTTGCTGGGCTATCCGAGGCATAAATCCTTCCAGAAATTCGTCAAGGACCTCAACGAGTTCTACCTCGAAAACAAATCGCTCTGGCAGCTCGATTGCAGCTACGACGGCTTCAAGTGGATAGTTGTCGACGACAACAGCCAGAACATAATTTCCTTTATGCGTCGCGCGGCGGACGGCGAGTACGTGATTTGCATTGTCAACTTCTCGCCCGTGGAAAGGCTCAAATACGTTATGGGCGTTCCCGAGGGCGTGACGTACAAGGCGGAGCTCTTCTCGGCGCTCAAAAAGTACGGCGGAGAGGAGGAGAGAAGACCCTCGTTCCGCGCAACGGCGAAGCCCTCGCACGGTCAGCCTTATTCGATAAAGGTGAACATTCCCAAGAATTCGGTTATGTTCCTAAAACCCGAATATAAAGAAAATAAGTAAAACAATTATACGGATATATTGCCGCTTGCGGCAATAACAATAAGGTAATTTCAAAACCCGAAATAAGGAGGAGAAATAATGGGTAAAGTGTCAAAAAAGGAATGCATAGCGATGCTGCTTGCGGGCGGACAGGGTACGCGACTGGGCGTGCTCACCTCGAACGTGGCAAAGCCTGCGGTTCCTTTCGGTGCGAAGTATCGCATCATAGATTTTCCGCTGTCCAACAGCATCAACAGCGGCATAGACACCATCGGCGTGCTTACGCAGTACAGGCCGTTTGAGCTGCACCAGTATATAGGCAACGGTCAGCCGTGGGACCTCGACAGACTGAGCGGAGGAATATACGTTCTGCCCCCTTATATGGGCGCGAAATCGGGCGAATGGTACAAGGGCACTGCGAACGCGATTTATCAGAACATAGACTTTATCGACAACTATGACCCCGATTATGTGGTGATTTTGAGCGGAGATCACATCTACAAGATGGATTATCACGATATGCTCAAGGACCACAAAAAGAACAACGCCGACTGCACAATCGCAGTGCGCGACGTGCCTATCGAAGAGGCGAGCCGCTTCGGAATTCTCAATCTCAGGAAGAATTCCCGCCAGATAGAGGAGTTCGAGGAGAAGCCCAAGCAGCCGAGGAGCACAAAGGCGTCAATGGGTATTTATATCTTCACTTGGGCAAAGCTCAGACAGTATCTCGTCGACGACGAAAACGATAAGGACAGCGAAAACGATTTCGGAAAAAATATAATTCCCAAAATGCTTGCGGACAATCAGAGGCTGTTCGCCTATCAGTTCGACGGCTACTGGAAGGACGTCGGGACGATATCCTCTCTGTGGGAAGCCAATATGGACGTGCTGCGCGGAAACGAGCTCAATCTCGACGACGACAAGTGGAAGATATACGCGCGCAATAACGCAGAGCCGCCGCAGTTCATCTCGCCTACGGGCAGAGTTTCCAACTGTCTCGTATCCGAGGGTACCGTTGTCAAAGGCACGGTCAAGGACAGCATAATATCGCATTCGGTCACGATAGGCGAGGGAGCGTACGTGGAGGCTTCCATAATCATGCCCGGCGCGGTCATCGAGGACGGCGCGGACGTCAGATATTCGATTATAGGCTGGGACGCCGTCGTCGGCAAAAACGCTATGGTCGGCGAGACTTTGGACGAGTGCAGACCCGGCGAATGGAAGATAAGCGTAATCGGTCCCGATTACGTGTTGCCCGAGAACGCCGTCGTCGGCGCAAATGAAATGTTGGGCTAAGGAGGGGAGAATATGAAAAATCATACAATGAGCGTTTTGTTTGCATCCGATGCGGAAAGCCATCTCAACGATTTGACCATACACCGCACGACCGCCTCTTTGCCGTTCGGCGGAAGATACCGTCTTATAGACTTTGCGCTGTCCAACCTCGTCAGCGCCAATATCACGACGATAGGAATTATCACTCGCAACAACTACAACTCCCTTATGGACCATATCCGTATGGGGCGCGACTGGGATCTGAACAGGAAAAACAGCGGCATAACGGTGTTTCCGCCCTTTGTGTTCAACAGCGCGCACGACGTTTATAAGGGCAAAATCGAGGCGCTTTATACTCTGCGCGGATTTATGATGAACAACAACGAGGAGTACGTCGTCATCGCCAACACCAATATCGCTTTTAACATCGACTTCGAGGAAGTGGAAAAATTCCATATCGAAAAGGGCGCGGATATCACGGTGCTGACTTATAAGACGGACGATACCAATCCCCGCAAGATTATAATTTCGGAAGATAAGAACCACCGTATCACCGATATGCGCTATCCCGTGGCGAGCGACGCAGGCAAACAGAGGTGCAATCTTAATATCTATTTTATAAAGAAAGATTTGCTTATTTCGCTTGTGGACAACGCATACGCGCACGGAGCGTACGATTTTGAAAAGGATATACTTCAAAAGAAGCTGGACGAGCTTTACATTATGAACTACGAGGTCAAGGAATACGTCGCCGTTATCGACCGTATTCCCACCTACTTCAAGCGCAGTATGGAGCTCCTCGACCCCGAAGTGAGAGATACGCTATTCTACAAGCACTCCACCATACTCACAAAGGTCAAGGACAGCGTTCCCGCAAAGTACAAGGCGGGTGCGAACGTCAAAAATTCCATAATCGCCGACGGTTGCGTCATAGACGGAACGGTGGAAAATTCCATTCTTTTCAGAAGCGTAAAGGTCGGCAAGGGAGCAGTCATCCGCAATTCCATCATTATGGAGGATTCAATCATAATGGACGGCGCAACGTTGGATTATACCATAACCGACAAGGACGTCATAATTCAGTCGGGCAGGACGCTGAGCGGATATGAGAGCTATCCTATGGTGGTTGTAAAAGGCAAAGTGATTTGATTTGCGCCGAATGTCATAGAGTGAACGTCGGGAATTTTAATTAATTTCCCCTTCCTCAGGTGTTCCGAGGCTTTGCAGTCTGCGAGGCAAGCCCGCTTGCCCGCTTAGGCTGCGCCGTTTGGCGCGTCGCGTATTGCGGTCTCTTGAACGGCGACTCGTCGTGTACACGCCCGCACAAACAGAGTGCAAGCGCGTTAAGTGTAAAAAATTCAAATATAATATATATCTCAACTAAAAGAGAGGTAAATTATGAAAATATTATTCGTTGCGTCAGAAGCGGCGCCCTTTATCAGGTCAGGCGGTCTAGGCGACGTCGCGGGGGCTTTGCCCAAGGCGTTCAATCAGGCGGGACACGATTGCAGAGTTATCATCCCCTTTTACAAGGAGGAGATAAAAGTCGATTTGCAGAGCAATCTGCGCTATATCGCGTCTACCTTTGTGGATTTGAGCTGGCGACGTCAGTATTGCGGCGTGTTCGAGGCAAGATACGACGGAGTGACGTACTACCTCATTGACAACGAGTATTACTTCAAACGCAGAGGGTTGTACGGACATTTCGACGACGGCGAGAGGTTTGCATTCTTCTCCAAGGCTGTGCTCGAAGTGCTTCCGCTGATAGATTTCTTCCCCGACGTGCTTCACGCCAACGACTGGCACACCGCGCTTACGCCCGTATTCCTCGACGTATTCTACCGTTACAGCGAGGATTATCAGAAGATAAAGACGGTGTTTACAATTCACAATATCGAGTTCCAGGGCAAGTACGGTACGGAGCTTATGGGCGACATACTCGGATTGCCCGACTGGGCGCGCTCGCTTGTTATGAACGGCGACTGCGTCAACTTTATGAAGGGCGGCATCGAGTGCGCGAGCGCGGTCACGACGGTCAGCGAAACGTATGCGGGAGAAATCCTCGACCCGTTCTATTCCTACGGATTGGAGGGGATTCTCTCTCAGCGTCGCTTCAAGCTGCACGGAGTCGTCAACGGCATAGACCAGAAGGAATACGACCCCAAGCATGACAAACGCCTGTTTGCGCAGTACGGAATCAAGGACGTCGCGGCGGGTAAGGCGGAAAATAAGAAGGCTTTGCTGGAAATGATAAATCTGCCTTATGACGAAAACCGTCCCCTCGTCGCTATGGTCACGCGCCTTACCGAGCAAAAGGGAATGGATCTCGTCGGCGCGGTGATAGACGACATCATGCGCGCGGATATTCAGGTCGTCATACTCGGCACGGGAGACTGGAAGTACGAGAATATGATAAAGGCGGTCGAAAACAGATATCCCAATAAATTCAGAGCAATACTCGCGTTTTCGCAGGACCTTGCGAGCAAGATATACGGCGCAAGCGACCTCTTCCTTATGCCTAGCAAGTTCGAGCCGTGCGGACTGTCGCAGCTTATCGCGATGAGATACGGCACGGTGCCTATCGTGCGCGAGACGGGCGGACTCAAAGACACCGTTCCCGCATACAACGCCGAAACGGGCGAGGGCAAGGGCTTTACGTTCAAGACCTACAACGCTTACGATATGCTTGACGCGGTATGGCGTTCTTACGCGTGCTTCTACGACAAGGCGCAGTGGAGCAAGGTCGTGAAAAACGCAATGAAGTCCGACTACGGTTGGAGCGTCAGCGCGCAGAAATATCTGGATATTTTTGAGAATTTATGACATAGGAAATCGGCTTGCAAGACAATAAACCGAATGACATAAAACGGAATTAAATTTACCGAAAGCCGCGTTTATCGCGGCTTTTGGTATAGATTAAGTATAAAATTATGTATTTAATCGCAAACCGCGACGCGCTTTTTGCAGATATTCCATTCAAAAACAGCTTAAAAATTTTATGCCCTAATATTCTTATCGGAACAGTGGACTACGAGCCGTTTTGTTTTGTGATTCCACCGTTTTCCCTTTTTTATGCCTTTCCACTGTTTGGACGTGCCGCTTGTGGCAGGAACGGTATTCGTAAATATTATCGGACGTCGCTTCTGACCTGCCTCCGCAGGTCGGGCACTTTCTTTGTTTGAACTTCTGCATGAAATTCTCCTGATTTTCCGTAAATAACGTGAATATTGTAGCATGTGTGCCAAGAATCGCACAACGGAAATTTCTTCCGCCATATACGCCGTATCCGTTTGATTTACTTTTTCGTTTCGGTTTGTTATAATCTGTTAAAAATGAAAGGTAATTCAAAGATATGGGCAATAGAATCAACCGTACGGAAAAGCGTAATACCAACCTGCTTAAAAGATTCGTCGGCTATTACAGACCGCACAAAAAGCTGTTTATCATCGATATGATATGCGCTTTTGTCATATCCGTTTTCAATCTCGTATATCCCTACGTGACCAAGGAAATCATAAACAACTACGTGCCGAACAGACTGCTCAATATGCTTATCGTCGGCGCGTGCCTGCTGCTCGGCTTTTATATTCTCAAATCCGTACTCAATTTCGTGCTTCAATACTGGGGACACCTCGTGGGCGTGAGAATGCAGGCGGATATGCGCGCGCAGCTTTTCGGGCACCTGCAAAAGCTGCCGTTCTCCTACTTCGACAACAACAAGACGGGCGTTATTATGAGCCGAATGACAAACGACCTGTTCGAGATATCCGAGCTCGCCCACCACGGTCCCGAGGACGTATTCCTGTCCCTTGTGACTATCGTAGGCTCGTTTATTATGCTGGCGCTTATAAACGTCTACCTCGCGCTCATCGTGTTTGCTTTCATTCCGCTTATCGTCGTATGCACGGTGCTTATGCGCAAGAGGATGAACAGGGTGTTCGGCGAGGTGCGCGTAGTACAGGGCGAGGTCAACGCCGATATCGAGAGCGCGGTGTCGGGCGTACGCGTGTCACGCGCCTATACAGCCGAGGAGCACGAGAGCGAAAAATTCGGGCGCGGCAACGGGAAATTCGTAGAGGCGAAGAGCAGACAGTACAGGGTTATGGGCGAGTTCTTCTCGACGATGATGTTTTTGCTGGATTTCCTTTATTTTGCGGTGCTCATTGCGGGCGGACTGTTTTTCTATTACGGCAAGATAGACGCGGGCGAGTTTACCGCATTCGTACTTTATATAAGCACGCTCATCACGCCCATCAGGACTCTGACGACCATTTTCGAGCAGATACAGGACGGCGCGACGGGCTTTAAGCGTTTTTGCGAGATTATGGACGTCGAAGAGGAAAAAGAGCCCGAAAACGCGATAGTGCCCGATAAGCTGATGGGCGATATAGTGTTCGACGGCGTTACGTTCGGCTACGATACGGCGGACGGCAAAAAGGTCATATCCGATTTCTGTATGAATGTGGAGGCGGGCAAGACCGTCGCGCTCGTAGGTCCCTCGGGCGGCGGCAAGACGACGATATGTCATCTTATTCCGCGGTTTTACGAAATAGAGGACGGCGCCATAACTTTGGACGGCTACGATATTCGCGATATAAAGCGGCAGGCTTTGCGCAAGAGTATAGGCATTGTGCAGCAGGACGTATTTCTGTTCAACGGCACGATAAAGGAGAATATAGCCTACGGCGATTTCGACGCGACCGACGAGCAGATCGTAGAGGCGGCAAAGGCGGCGAATATCCACGATTATATCGCGAGTCTTCCCGACGGCTACGATACGAACGTCGGCGAGAGGGGAGTGAAGCTCTCGGGCGGACAGAAGCAGAGGGTTGCAATCGCGCGCGCATTCCTGAAAAATCCGCCCATTTTGATTTTGGACGAGGCGACTTCCGCGCTCGACAACGCCACGGAAATGCTCATACAGGACGCGCTCAACAAGCTCTCGGAGGGCAGAACTACGATAGTTGTCGCGCACAGACTTTCCACGGTGAAGAACGCGGACGAAATAATCGTGGTTACGGACGGCGGCGTTGAGGAGCGCGGCACCCACGAGCAACTGATAGAAAAGGGCGGACTGTATAAAACCCTTTACGAGTACCAGTTTATAAACGCGTAATAAAAAATTCAGTAAATTTTTATTCCGCAAAATACGGCAATTCATTTGCCTCATTTTGCCCATTATGAGTTTGCGCTTATAGCAAAACTCATTGCGAACAGCTTTAATTATTAAAACCGACAATAATCAGTCGCAATGATATTGCGTGCCGCAACGAAGTGAGGCCTAACGGCTGCGCAAATTAATAATATATATTTGACATAACCTGTATAAATAAGTAAAATATTAGTCGGTTGCGTTAATAATATGTTTGAATATATTATAATAAGGCATAATTTACTTTCGTCCGGGGGAAAGCGGAAGGAAGGTAGGTAATATGAAATACAACGTCACTTCAAAGGAATTTTCCGCTCAGCTGTCATCGTGCCTTGCAAGGTACTTCGGCGTTAAGCCCGAGGACGCGAGCAAAACCCAGATTTACAGAGCCACCTGCATGTGCGTAAGAGATATACTCACTCAGACGCGCGTCAATTTCAAAAAGCAGGTGCGGGAGAAAAACGCAAAGCAGATCTACTATATGTCGATGGAATTTCTGCTTGGCAGGTCGTTGCGCAATCACCTGTTCAATATGGGGATTACGGACGAGGTCACAAAGGCGGTGGAAAGCCTCGGCGTGAGCATGGACGAGATTTACGCCTACGAGCCCGACGCGGGGCTCGGCAACGGGGGTCTCGGCAGACTCGCCGCGGCGTATATGGACGCGCTCACCTCGCTCGGCTATGCGGCAAGCGGATTTTCCATACTTTACGACTACGGTCTTTTCAAGCAGATAATCGTTGACGGCTGGCAGCTTGAACAGCCCGACGACTGGCTTAAAATGGGCGACGTATGGCTCGCGCCCAGACAGGAGGAGATGTACACCGTCAAGTTCGGCGGTCACGTCGACCAGACTTGGGAAAACGGCAAGCTCACCGTCAATCAGCGCGACTGCACTGTCGTCAACGCCATTCCCTACGATATGAACATCTCGGGATATGACACAAAGACGGTCAACCGCATAAGGTTCTGGCATTCGGAGGCTCCGCAGGACTTCGATATCCATATGTTCAGCAAGGGCGAGTACGTCAAGGCGAGCGCGGCAAAAGCCGTTGCCGAGTCCATAAACAAGGTGCTTTATCCTGCCGACGACCATATCGAGGGCAAGTCGCTGAGGCTCAAACAGCAGTATTTCTTCGTCTCTGCTTCCATACAGAGCATACTTCACAGACACCTCAAAACAAATCCGTCGCTTGACAATCTGCCCGATTGCGTGGCTATCCATATCAACGATACGCACCCCACGCTTTGCATTCCCGAGCTTATGCGCCTGCTCCTCGACGAGTACGGCTACGGCTGGGACGAGGCTTGGAATATCACCACGCATACCGTTTCCTACACCAATCACACGGTTATGGCGGAGGCGCTGGAAAAATGGCCGCAGGAGCTGTTTTCAAGCCTGTTGCCGCGTATATTCCAGATTGTGCACGAGATAAATCAGCGCTTCTGCGACGAGCTGTGGAAATACTATCCCAACAACTGGGACGTCGTATCCCGCAACGCGGTGCTGTCGGGCGGACAGGTCAAAATGGCAAATCTCTGTCTTGCGACCTCGCATACGATAAACGGCGTTTCGGCTTTGCATAGCGATATACTCAAACACGACGTGTTTGCGGATTATTTCAAAATGCACCCCGAGAAATTCACCAACGTCACCAACGGCATAACTCATCGCCGCTGGGTATGTCAGGCGAATCCGCGCCTCGCTTCCTTTATAACCGAGCTCATCGGCGATAAGTGGATTAAGGACGCGGACAATTTGCAGGAGCTGCAAAAGTTTATGGGGGACAGACAGGCTCTGGACCGACTGGCTCAAATCAAACTTGCAAACAAAGAGGATCTGGCAAAGTATATTTCGGAAAATTGCAAAGTGTCCGTCGACCCTAGCAGCATTTTCGACGTTCAGGTCAAGAGACTGCACGAGTATAAGAGGCAGCTTCTCAACGCGCTCAACATCCTCGATTTGTACTTCCGCATAAAGGACAATCCCAACCTCGACGTTCAGCCGCGCACCTTTATTTTCGGAGCCAAAGCCGCAAGCGCCTACTATATGGCAAAGCAGATTATCCGCTTTATTTGCACGCTCGGCGACGTCGTGAACAACGACCCCGACATCAAGGGCAAGATAAAGGTTGTATTCCTTGAAAATTACCGCGTCACTCTCGCAGAGATGATTATGCCCGCCTCCGAGGTGAGCGAGCAGATTTCTCTCGCGGGCAAAGAGGCGAGCGGCACGGGCAATATGAAGTTTATGATAAACGGCGCGTTGACCATAGGCACGCTCGACGGCGCTAACGTCGAGATACATCAGGAGGTCGGCGACGAAAATATGTTCCTCTTCGGTCTGCTTACGGAGCAGGTCAACGAGATGTGGAGAAACGGCTACAATCCCTCCCATTACTATCAGACCAATCCTCGTATCAGACGGCTTATCGACGCGCTTCGCCACGGTCTCAACGGCATTTCATTCGGAGAAATCGCAGACTCGCTCATCACGGGACGCGGCGGACAGCCCGACGGATATATGGTGCTCGCTGACTTCGACAGCTACGCTAACGCTCAGGATAAGGTCAACGCGACCTATTGCGATAAAGAGAGGTGGAACAGGATGTCCCTCGTCAACATCGCAAAGGCGGGCTTCTTCGCGGCGGACAGAGCTGTGGAGGAGTATGCGAAGCGTATTTGGGGACTAAAACCCATCAAGTAAAACCGCGCTATTTGGCGCATTGCATTGTCAACGCCCATATTCCTCGCCGTCAC
>CANDBF010000011.1 GCA_947382865.1 uncultured Clostridia bacterium | reverse complement strand
CGGAATCAACGTAGCGGCAGGCGGCGAATGCGGCGATTGCGCCGTCGCTTGCGGCGGTCACGAGCTGACGTATTTTCTTTGTGCGGCAGTCGCCCGCGACGAATATTCCTTCGCAGGATGTCGCGCAGGTTTCGTCCGCAACGATATAGCCCGCGTCGTCAAGATTTACGATATTTGCAAACGCTTTGTTGTTGGGAAGCTGACCTATGCAAATGAAAGCGCACTTGCAATCCACGCGCAGCTCCTTTTTGGTTTTGGTGTTTTCAAATATAAGTCCGTCAACTTCGTCTTTGCCCGAAAAACTTTTGAGAGCGACGTTGTAGGTCACGGATACGTTGTCGCGAGCGAGCGTCAAATCAACTAGGGCTTTGTCGGCAAACAGCTTGTCGAACAGCGCGCATATATGCACGTGCTTGCAGTAGCCCGAAAGGAGCAGTGCGTATTGCAGGGCGGTGTTGGCGTCGCCGATGACTGCTACATCCTCGCCTGCGTAGAACGCGCCGTCGCAGAGCGCGCAATAGCTCACTCCGTGCCCGACCAGCTCGTCCTCGCGCGCCACTCCCATATGGCGGGGCTTTACGCCTGTGGCGAGTATGATTGAAGTGCAAAGGTACTCGTTGTATTCGGTCGTCACCTTAAAGAGTTTTTCTTCTTTTTCTATTTTGTTTGCGCATTCCAATTCGATTTGCGCGCCCCATTCGGATATCTGCTCGAAGAGCTTGTCCATAAGCGCGGAGCCCTCTATGCGCTGATAGGAGGGGAAGTTTTCCACTCTTGGAGAGAGCGCCGCCTGTCCGCCGAAAGTTTCGCATTCGAGCACGAGCACGCTTTTGCCCGCGCGCAGACAGTTGAGAGCGGCAGTCATACCTGCGGGACCCGCACCTATTACGATAATGTCGAAATTAGTCATAATTTTCCTTTAATAGCTCGCGTGGCGAGCTATTGTAAATTGATTATTATCCGCTTGCTCGCGTAGCGAGCTAAATATTGTTTTCGCAAAAAGTGCGAATTAACTACGCGCTCGGGATCTCCGCAAAACGTCCCTGTTTTGTAGGGTAAGTTTTTGCCCTTTCCGAGTTTGCGCTCAAAGCAGAATTCGCGCACGAAACGATGTGATTGTTTAACTTTCTAAATTATAATTGCGCGATTTTGCGTCCCGAGCAAATCCCCATAAATAACAAACTTATGGGGATTTGCGACGGGTTGACGTTTGGCGCAAATTACCGAAGGCTCTCGATATATCCTTTAATCTTGCTCGCGTTGTCGTATACGTCGTAGCCGTTTCCGTTGGGGACGAGCAGGGTGGGAGCTTTCTTTATGCCGTACGCGAGAGTCTGATCCTTGTTGTCCTCGGCGTCGATGACGACGTAGGGGATATTTGCTTTGTCGAGCATAGCCTTTGACATCTTGCAGTTGGGGCAGGTCTTGGTGGTGAAGATGAGGATATCTCCCGCGCTCTTTACGACCTCTGCGGATTTTGCTTCGGGCGCGCAGACGAACTCCTCGACGGGCTTGCCGCGATACTGCGAGGTTGCGATATCGTAGACCTTGCGCTCCTTAAACTCCGCTATCTTGCCGTCGTTCCAGTTCTGAACGGGGCGGTAGTAGCCCGTGATACGGCTGTAAACCTCCGTCTTCTTGCCGCAGATGGGGCAGGTGTACTGCTCGCCCTCGAGATAGCCGTGGTCGGAGCAAATCGAATAGGTGGGCGAAAGTGTGTAGTAGGGCAGCTTGTAGTTTTCGGCAATTTTTCTGACGAGATTCGCCGCCGCCTGCCAGCTGTCGAGCTTCTGACCGAGGAAAGCGTGGAAGACCGTGCCCGAGGTGTACAGAGTCTGCAAATCGTCCTGTATGTCGAGGGCGGAGAAGATATCCTCCGTAAATCCGACGGGCAGGTGTGAGCTGTTGGTGTAGTAGGGCACGTTGTCCATGCTCTTGGCGCAGATGATATTGGGATATTTGGCTCTGTCGTGCTTTGCGAGTCTGTACGATGTGGACTCGGCGGGAGTGGCTTCGAGGTTGTACAAATCGCCGTACATTTCCTGATAGTCGGAGAGCTTATTGCGCATAAAGTTGAGCGTCTTTTTGGTGAATTCCTGCGCTTCCTTGGAGGTAAGGTCCTTGCCGACCCAGCGCGCGTTGAGGCACGCCTCGTTCATGCCCACGAGACCGATGGTGGAGAAGTGGTTGTTGAACGAGCCGAGGTATCTCTTGGTGTAGGGATAAAGTCCCTCTTCGAGGAGCTTGGTTATGACGTTACGCTTGATTTTGAGGGAGCGCGCGGCGATATTCATCAGCCTTTCGAGCTCCTTGAAGAACTCCTCCTCCGTCGTCGCCACGTACGCGATACGCGGAATGTTTATGGTGACAACGCCGACCGACCCCGTGGATTCGCCGCTTCCGAAGAAGCCGCCCGACTTTTTGCGAAGCTCGCGAAGGTCGAGGCGCAGACGGCAGCACATACTGCGTACGTCGCTGGGCTCCATATCGCTGTTGATATAGTTGGAGAAGTAGGGCGTGCCGTACTTGGACGTCATCGTGAAGAGCAGACGGTTGTTCTCGGTGTCAGACCAGTCGAAGTCCTTGGTGATTGAGTACGTCGGGATGGGATACTGGAAGCCTCTGCCGTTGGCGTCGCCCTCTATCATAATCTCGATGAACGCCTTGTTGACCATCCTCATCTCCTCGGCGCAGTCCTTATATTTGAAGTCCATTTCCTTGCCGCCGACGAGCGCGGGAAGCTCCGCGAGGTCGTTGGGGACAACCCAGTCGAGGGTGATATTGGTGAAAGGAGCCTGCGTACCCCAGCGCGAGGGTGTGTTTACGCCGTAGATGAAGGACTGTATGCATTGCTTGACCTCCTTGTAGGTGAGATGATCCACCTTGACAAAGGGAGCGAGATAGGTGTCGAAGGATGAGAACGCCTGCGCGCCCGCCCATTCGTTCTGCATAATTCCGAGGAAGTTGACCATCTGGTTGCAGAGAGTGGAGAGGTGGGATGCGGGAGAGGAAGTAATCTTGCCGGGGATTCCGCCCAGTCCTTCCTGAATGAGCTGTTTGAGCGACCAGCCTGCGCAGTAGCCCGTAAGCATGCTGAGGTCGTGCAGGTGAATCTGCGCCTCGCGGTGCGCGTTTGCTATTTCGTCGTCATAGATTTCGCTCAGCCAGTAGTTCGCCGTGACCGCTCCGGAGTTGGAAAGGATAAGTCCGCCGACAGAGTATGACACGGTGGAATTCTCCTTTACTCGCCAATCGTTTACTTTCAAATAGTTGTCGACCGTATTCTTATAGTCAAGCATCGTATTGTTGATGTCGCGCAGTTTCTGATGCTGTTTTCTATATAATATATATGCTTTCGCAACCTCTACGTAGCTCGCCTGAATGAGCACGACCTCGACGGCGTCCTGCATATCCTCGACGCTTATTACGTCGTCCTTAATCTTCTCGTTGAACTGCGCCGTCACGCGGAGCGCGAGCAGGTCGAGAATTTCGTCGGTGTAGTTTTTGCCGACTGCGGCGAAGGCCTTTTCGATTGCTATCTTGATTTTGTTCAGATTAAAGGGGACAATACTCCCGTCCCTCTTTTTTACGTTCAGCATACTCATGAACTCCTTTTATGAAAATTTGCTTTCTCATTATAGCAAGCACACAGAATAAGTCAACCAAAAATCGCAAAATAAAGTGTGAAACATTTTTGCGAAACACAATATATTGTGGTTATGTAAAATTTTGCCAATTTTTGACATAAACGTAAAATTTGCGTTTTCCGCAATGTAACCGAGCGGATTTTCAAAAACCGATATTCTAAATAAAAGACGCGCCGAGGCGCGTCTTTCGTTGCTGTCGAAAAGTTTATTTTCGGGCTTATTCGCTTACGTCGTCCGTCGCGGCAAGCTGTTCGTAAGATGCTTGTTCGCATTCGGTTGCGACGTTGTTTTCGGAGGTAATTTCCGTTGCCGCTTCGCCGTTTGCCTGCGCGGCTCTCTCTGCCGCTTCTCTCTTCTTTTTGCCCCAGTCGCGCATGACGAAAAACTTGTTGCCGAGGAAGTTTACAATCAGCGCCGATATGCCGCCGACCGCCTGTCCCGTAAGGTTGAACAAAAGGTCGAGGAAGCCGTTCGCGTCGGGCTTGGCGTTCCAGCACGCTTTGGTGACGACTCCGCCGAGCGCGGTCTGCATAATTATGATAAGCACCGCCATAATCGCGTACATCACCGCGCGCAGGGCGACGTAGTCGGGCACGTTGAAGGTCTTTTTGCGGTTGAGCACAAAGGTGAGCACCTGTCCCACGACGGAGCCGACCAAAAAGCCGATAAATTCCGCCTGCGTTGCGAAGTGGAAGACAAACCAGTCGAGTCCCGTACTGCCGAGATGCGGTTCGAGTTTGAGCCCCGCCGACAGCGCGTACGTCACGATAAGCTGTGACGCGCCGCAAATCATACTGAACAGGAAGAAGTAGACCATCTGTCTGACGTCCTCGTGCGCTTTGAGATAGGCAATGAATTTCTGTAAAAATGCGGGCAGCTTGATTTTTTTCTTGCCGTCGTTCTGTTGCGCTTCCTCCGTCGAATCGACCGTATCCGATTGAAGCGAGCCGTCGTTTCCCTCCGATTGCTCGGTATCGGACGGCTGTATATCCGCTCCGATATTCTCCCGTGCTTGTTCCTCCTGCTCGGGAACCTCGGCAGAAGCGGCGATATCCGCGTTTTCTTCCGCAGAGGCGGTCTCCGTCACGAGTGCAGTCTCTTTTTCTTCCGTCATAATTTTCTCCTATATTATAGATATAAAGATATTATAAATAATCCTAATTACGTTGTCAAGGCGGCTGTTTTTCGTTTACTTTTGATTTGCCTGCGTTTATACTGAAATCATGGCGGAACTTCTTGCTCCCGCAGGCGATATCGCGAGCTTCGAGGCTGCTCTTAGCGGCGGAGCGGACGCGGTGTACCTCGGCTTATCCGATTTCAACGCGCGCAGAAAGGCGCAGAACTTTTCTGCGGACAACCTGCGCTCATACGTGGAAAGGGCGCACTTTTTCGGCGTTAAGGTTTACGTTACGTTCAATACTCTTATAAAGGATGACGAAATCCCGAGCTTTTTGGGGCTCGCGCGTGCGGCGGTCGAGGCAAAGGCGGACGCGTTTATCGTGCAGGATCTTGGGGCGGCGGCGTGTCTTAAAACGGCGTTCCCGAACGTGGCTTTGCACGCGAGCACGCAACTGGGCGTACACAACCTGTACGGCGCGAGGCAAGCCGAGAGGCTCGGGTTTAAGCGCGTCGTGCTCTCGCGCGAAACGAAGCTCGACGACATTAGGGAAATAAAGAAGAACACCGGCTTGGAGCTGGAATACTTCGTGCAGGGCGCGCTTTGCATTGCGTTCAGCGGCAACTGCTATCTTAGCGCGCAGGAGTGCGGCGCGAGCGGAAACAGAGGACTGTGCAAACAGCTTTGCCGTCTTCCCTACGTTGCAAAGCTCGGCGGCGATACAAAGAGCGGCTATCTGCTGAGCGCAAGAGATATGTGCCTTGCAAACAGCCTCGGCGAGCTGGCGGACGCGGGCGTTACGTCGTTTAAGATAGAGGGGCGAATGCGCAGAGCGGATTACGTCAGGACAGCAGTAGGTATTTATCGCAGGTTGCTAAACGGAATTTATGACAGTCGCGAAAGGCTTGCCGAGGATGATATGAAATCTCTCAAAATCGCATACAGCCGCGGAGATAATTATCTGACGAGAGGATATCTCGACGGCGGCGCGCCGTCCGTCGTGGACAGCGCGTACAACAACCATACGGGGCTCGAAGTGGGCGCTGTGAAAGACGTTAAGAACTTCAAAACGGATTTGTACAGAGTTACGGTCGTCTCCCATTATCCTCTGAAATCGGGCGACGGACTGAAATTCTTTTCGGAAGACGGTAAAGAGGCGGCGAGCGTAGGACTTAACGATATAAAATTCTGCGGTGAAAATCTATATTCATTTGTGACAAAAACGCGATTGACTGCGGGGTGGAAAGCGAGGCTGATTTCAAGAGCTGGAGATACGGGAAACAACGACAGGCGCGTTTTAGCGGATATAAAGGTCGAAGCCGTCGCAGGCAAGCCGCTCTTTGTCGAGGCGAGCTGCGTGGCGGACGGGAACAGAATTTCGGCAACCGTTTACGGAGATATGTGCGAGGCGGCTAAGACCGCGCCGACGGGCGAGGAGGAGCTGCGCGCGCAGGCGTGCAGGACGGGAGACAGCGGCTTTTACGCGGAGAATTGCGACGTGGAAACCGACGGCGCTTTCGTGCCCAAATCCGTCATAAATTCGCTAAGACGACAGGCGCTCGAAGAGCTTAAAAGTAAACTTATCGCGTATAGGGAAATTGGCGCGGCGAATGTGGATTATGACGCGTACGGTCGATTTTCAAAAGGCACAAAAAACGGCTTTGATTGTCCGAAAATGCAGTTTATACGTCAAATCTGCGATATAAAAGTCCGAAACAGAGATATTGTTAACGTTTTATGCCCGTCGGAGTATACTTCGGAACGCGTAAAACATATGCTTGAAGAATGCGGATTAATGTCAGAGGATTTCGCGTTGCAGCTGCCTGTGATTGCAAACGGAAAGGATATAAAAGTTATAAGGAAACTGCTTGCGGATATGCCGCGCATACGTACGCTCGTAAGCGAAAATATCTACGGCTTGGAATTTGCGCGCGAGGGCTACAAGGTGATTGCGGGTGCCGGACACAACGCGCTCAACGCTTATGCGGCGGATACGTATACAGAGCTTGGAGCGGCGGCTGTGCTCCCGTCCCTCGAAAGCGGACGAAGGGAAAATATAATAGGATGCGAGCTGCCGCTTATGACCTTTGCGCACTGTCCGTTTAAGACCGTGTACGACTGCGAGTGCGGAAATTGCGCCTACAAAGAGGGTATGACTTATGCCCGCGAGGGGCGCGAATATCTCATCCGTCGAACGCGCGTTTCGCAGTGCTATTTCGGATTGTTTCCCAAAAAGTTAAAGCGACCTTGAAGGTGTTTTGTTAATTGTTTCTTCCCAAAAGCTCGTCGGTGGAGATTTGAAGCACGTCGGCAATTTTGCAAAGAGTCTCTATGTCGGGAGAGCGGTCGCCCGTTTCGTATTTTGCAACGGTGGAACGCTCGATTTCAAGCGCGGCGGCAAGCTCCGCCTGCGACAGTCCCGCTTCCTTTCTCAAAATCTTCAAATTCGCAAGATTGTGTTTTTTCATATTGACATAGTGGCATACCGTCACTATAATTATATTATATGTGGCAAAACGCCACAATTATGCGGAGGATTAAATTTGAAAAAACGGTTGATTTTAATTGCGTTGACGGCAATAATGGCAGCTGCGATGCTTACGGTGTTTGTAGCCTGCAATCCGAACGACGGCGACGAGTTGATAGCCCCTGTCGACGAAGGCGAGCTTATGACTGTACTGGATAAGGCGATAGGGTATGTAAGCGGAATTACGTCAGCGGAAGACAAAGGCGTGATATGTACAGTGTATTCAGAGGATTGCAACTTTGAAACAGATACAGAGTGGTGGAATGGAATGTATGCGGAAATCGTTGCGTATTGGGACATTGGAGAGTCGCTTCCTGACGGTGTAGAGATTTTTTGGTATGATTCGGAACAATCTGCGGCAAATGCTTTACAGATTTTAGAAAACGACGATAACGGTAAAATTACGCAACACGGCAGTCTTGTTGTTTATGAACACGGAGAGGGTCAGTATGAAGCTCTCCTCGGAAGCAGTATTCCTCGGAATATATCGCAATCCGATCCGTATAAGTTCTGTAGGAACGCGTTTGCCGCAGAGCTGCGAGGAAATAATTTGTCGATGGATCTCCGGGTAAGGTTTGAGAGTGGAGACTTTGAAGCTTGGTCCGTAGAGACAGAGCAAAAAACCGGAAACAGAGAGAAAGCCTATTTTATGCGAACTATAGGCGCGGAATCTGAGCTTGAAGATATGAATGAATTAATTCAAAGCAAAGGGACGGAAGATTCGTATGCGGAGATTAAAAACGTAAACGGAAAGACCTATATTCAATCATTTTATCAGCCGAAAGCGGGGCTGTATTTTGAGGAATACGGTGAGGGACAATGCAACTTGACCGACATATATTTCGACGGCTCTTCAATTACAATCCCAGTTTATCACGACGGCAAGTTGGTCGCATGCTTAGATTGGTTTCCTAACGGCGTGACCGATGTTTATTACGACGGCACAGTCGAGCAATGGAACGCAATCCAAAAGATATATCAAAACGCTTTTTTGAGCAAGACGATTCACTGCTCCGACGGAGTGATTGAAAAGACGGCTGACGGAGATTAAAGAGTTTACATAAATTTTGCGGCGGACAAAAAATAAAATTCGCTGTACAAAATTTATGCGCTGTGCTATTATAATCTCAATCATCTTATAAAGGAGAGAGAACTATGCCTAGAATTATCAGTGACGAATGCATTCAGTGCGGCGCGTGCGCAGATACCTGTCCCGTCGGAGCAATCGCAGAGGGCGACAGCAAATACGTGGTTGACCCCGACCAGTGCATCGATTGCGGCGCATGCGAAGACGGCTGCCCCGTTAGTGCAATTTCGGAAGCGTAATTAAAACAAAAGAAAAAGACGCTCGCATGAGCGTCTTTTTTGTTTGTCGTTTTGTATCGGATTTAACGCAATTATAAATATCGGTTTTACATTTAGATATAGATATTATAATACATTTATATTTCCTTTTCGGGGTTGAGGAACAGCACGCCTCTTGTGTGCACGTCCGCGTAGGAAAAGGTTTTCAGCTCGCCGCTGTCCAGCTTGACGGAAAACACCGCGGGGAAAAGAGCCGTAACCTCGCCGCGGCACAGCGTGCTTTTGCCCCTGCCGCTGTTTATCTTGATAAGCACGGGTACGTTGAGCAGCTTTTTGACGCGCTCTTTGGTTGTATCGAGGTTTTGTCCTATTTCTCTCATAGAAAGATTATTGACGGAATTAAATCATATTATTCAGTCGGGTCGCATAGGATTTAAGCGAAATGGAGGAGTCTATGTTTGATTTTGATAAACTGAGTGTCAGCAAGTTTTATGTTGCGCCGTCGGTGGAGAGGGTTGTGGAGTTTTCTCCTCCCGGTCTCGATATGCAGAATATTGCAAAGGTGCTGTCCCTCGCGGTAGAGGCGAAGAGCAGCTCGGTGGACGTTTACGACGGCTACGCGCAGGTTGGCGGCAGAACCAATTTCCGCCTTACCTATCTAGATAAGGACGGCAATCCCAGAGGCGTGGACTACAACGCCGACTTCACCGTGCGCGTAGACGGCGAGTTTACGGCGGATGACAGCGTGAATTCCGTCATAAAGGTGGTGGAATCCGACGCGCAGGCAAACGACAGCCTTACGCTCTCGGCAGTATTGGAGGTTTCCGTCAGCGCGCAGAGAAGAGATGAAATAGAGGCGCTCGTCGGCGCGGAGCAGTGCTACAAAACCACGCGCGGAATATATTTGCCGTCTTTCATCAATTCCAAGACGACTGCCGCGCCCTTCGAGGACGAGGCGGAAGTAGGCGGCGAAATCGGTGCGGTGCTCGGGCTCAACACCAACGTCGCGGTCAAGCGCGCGGAGGCTACGGACGGAGGAGTTATCGCGGGCGCTGATGTGTATGCGGTCGTGACCTACGTCGAAAGCGGAGAGATAAAGCAAAGAGAATTTACAATCGAACTCGAAGAGGAGCTCAATCTCGACGGAGTTCAGGCGGGCGACAGCATTTGCGTTCAGGCGAACGTGAAATCCGCAAAAATAGTTTTGCAGGGCGTGACGGACGACAATATAATCAAGGTCGAGGGCGAAGTCGCGTTCAGAGTGCAGGCGTACAGATGCTCCGAGGTCGAGGTCATAGACGATTTGTTTACGCTCACGAACGAGGTAACCGTAACGCGT
This sequence comes from uncultured Clostridia bacterium, assembly GCA_947382865.1. GTDB lineage: Bacteria > Bacillota > Clostridia > Christensenellales > CAG-917 > CAG-475. The sequence goes on along the minus strand of CANDBF010000011.1, from coordinate 32,503 downwards.
GAAAAGGCGGATTACGTTTGCTTCGACGGTTGCGGATTCTTCCGCGAGCACGTATCGGGCACGGCTGTGCTCGGCGACAACAGAGCGGCGGTGCTCGGAATAAACGCGCTCCCCTACGCCAGATGCTACACCTCCAAGGCGTTTGTAGACGAGGACGGAAAGCTGGTCGTCGAGGGCATAGTAAACACCGATATAATCTACAACGACGAAAACGGCTACAACTCCGTGCGCACGGAAATTCCGTTCTCGCTGACGATTGAGAGCGCGCAACCCTTCTCCAAGACGGTCAGGGTCTGCTGCGGCGTGGAGGATATCAGCGCAAGGGCGAGAAAGGAAAGGGAAATCGACGTGGAGCTGAGCATGAACGTGGAGGTCTGCGGTTACAGCGACGTGACCGTCGAGTATATTTCCGCGGTGGAGCTAGGCGAGGAAAAACCCCAGAACAAATCCGCACTGTCCCTTTATATCTCCAACGACGGCGACGAAATTCTGGATTTGTGCAAGGCGCTCACCGCTATGCCAGAGGACATAATGTCGCAGAATCCCTCTCTGCAATTCCCGTTGCGCGAGGGCGAAAGAGTGATTTATTTCAGAAGCATCAAAACGGCGTAAGCCAAGTAGGAACAACGAAACAAACAATTTTATGACACAGACAGCCGCGTAAAGCGGCTGTCGTAATTTGTGCGTTTTTCACTCGATAAAGGGTTTAATTTTCAAAAATGTATACGTAAACTTTCTATTACGTCGTTTATTACACAAATTTATGCGCGGTTTGTATGTGGCATTATCTCGTCCTTGGCGTTTTCTAACCACTGTTCGGCGGTCAGCTTGTAGGCTTCGATTTTCTCGGCGCATTTTTCCTGCGCGGCTTTTACGCGCTCCGCTACCGACTCCGTCAGCGCTTCTATTTGAGAAAGCTCGGCGTCAGACAGCTTCATATCGTCATAAGCGGCATTTGTCATTTCTCCCAAAACCTGTATGGACGCGTCCAGACTTTCGAGCGTGTCGGTGTTTACAAACGAGAATATGGAGGAGTCGACCGTTTCAAAATCCGACAGTTGTCCCTGACGTTTGTCAGAAGCGGTCAGTTCCACAGTCGCGGCGAGGATGTCGTTGAGCACCGCGTGTGTATTTCCGATTACCTCCTCGGTCTCGAATACATCCAGAATCTGCGTTTTGACGGTTTTGTAAAGCTCGGCGATTCGGGCTTTCGCGTTAGGCTCCGCGTTGCGGTATAGGGTGTTGACAAACGCGTTGAAATTTTTTGCCGTAACTCCCTCGCCCGCGCATTGCAGTTCCGCCGCAAATTGCTCGTAGCTCATTTGCAGTTGAGGAGAATAAAGCCCGTATATCAGTCGCAGGTCGGCATCGCTTATAAACGGATTGGAGACATAATCGTCTATAATCTCGCGGCAATGCTTCAAATACTCGTGCGCGGAATGTAGCGCCGCGTATCTGGAAGCGTACAGCGTTCTCGCGCGGTATTGCATAGATTGGAGGGTGTTGTCGGCGTTTACGGCTTTGTCGTAGAAATAGGTTACGTACAGGCTGTCCTTTGCAAACAGCCGCGCGCCCTCGTATGCGAAACGAGCCTGCGCGCTTGCTCTCGCAAGCGGCGTATCGAGATTCCCGTTTGTTCCAGACCAGACGGTGCGTATGAGCGCTATCAAATCACCGACGGACATTGCGTAGGTCTGATTGAAGTCGGATACGGAGGAGGCGCGTTTCATAAGTCTGAGCCGCTCGACAGATACTTCCGAATATATCGGATTTTGCGATTTGAGCATGTCCAGCTCGGTTATCAGCGCAATATCGCCCTCGTCGCCGTCGGACACCGATATTTCCGCGCCGCATTTGGAGGCGGACGAGACAAGCTGCTGCTTTACGCTTTCAAAGGTTACGTCACTTATTGCGGAGGCAACCGAAAGTCCTACGTTTGTCGCGTCCGAGCCGAGATATCCGCAGGAGACGGCGAGGGACATCAGATTGTTGAGCGCGATATTGAGCGGCACCCCCACAAGCCCTCCCTCGTTGTATAGCAAAATTTTCGCGTCCGTATTCTCGCCGGATATGCCGAGCACGACGGATTCGGAGTCTACAATGATCTCCACGGAAGGATTTATGTCGACGCAAATAAACGCGTAGGTCCCGCTTGCGCCGTCGTCCTTATTGCACGCGACGAACAGACAGCCGACCGCGGCTGCAAGACATACGACCGTCAATATATACAGTATAGCTTTACGCGCGTGCATACAAAACTCCTTTCAGCTTATAAAACGATTGTAAAGCCGCAAAATAAATTATCGCTAAACCGCAAATAAATATTTTCTTATGAGTATGCACAGCGACTTTGCGGCGCGCGCGGCGCATGATAGGGGGCGGAATTGCCGGCGGATATTTCCGTCCGACATTTTGGAGTTGTTGACTCGGGAAAGATATGGTAGAATTGAAATATGACCAAACAGGAGCTGGACAGAAAAATGCTGCTTTTACAGCAGGGCGACGAGCAGGCGTTCGAGGATATCTACAACGATACTCGACGGGGTCTGTTTGCGTTTATTCTGTCGATTTGCCGCAATTACCACACCGCGGAGGATATGATGCAGACGGCGTATATAAGGCTCAGAACCAGTATCGCATCCTACAAAGCGGGCGGTAACGCCTATGCATGGCTTTATACAATCGCCAAGAACGCGACGCTCACCGAGATGAAGCGCTCAAAGCGCGAGACGCCCGTAGATATGGAAGACCCCGCTTCTCAATACGGTTCGTATACGATGAACGAGGTCGGCTCTCCCGTCACCGCGGCGATGAACAGGGCGCTCTCGGAAAACGAGAGGCAGATTGTCACGCTTCATATCGTTTCGGGCTTTAAGCACAGGGAAATCGCCGAGATACTCCAAAAGCCGCTCGGCACCGTGCTGTGGACGTATAACAACGCTCTTGCGAAGCTGAAAAGGGCTATCGAAAAGGAGAGGGAATATGAAGATTAAAGATATAGAAAAGATTCTCAAATCCGAAAGGGAGGCGGAAAATATCCCCGACGTATACGCCTCGGCAAAAAAAGCCCCTCTCAACAAGCTGCTGTCGGGAGAAACGCCCGCCCGAGCGTTTCAAAAGCAGGTTGTTATGAGACTGCTCGTCACGGCTCTTATACTGTTTGCGGTCGCCGCCGTCTGTATCGGCGCAATGTGGCTGTCAAAACCCGCAAGCCCCACCATACCCGACTGCAACGTCGAGGTCAAGGTGATAAGCGGCGGGGTCCCTACCGTTTACAGCATAGTCGTCAAAAACGAATTCGATATAGCCTCCGTATTAAAGAGCGACGGAAAGGACGCGCAGGAAGGAAACGCTGAGGTGATAGCTCCTTGCGATATAGAGGACTTTATTGTATTGAAAGACGGAGATGAAGTGTTTATTATGTCAAAATCCGCGGATTTTGACAGAGCCCTCAGAGTTGCGAACAGAGTGCTTGCCGATTTGCGCTATGCATACGGAGATATATTCTCGGCGTTCGAGATAGGGGTTGAGGGAGAGTAAACATAAGCAGTCGGTAGGTCATTATACGAGTCGCGCGTCCGAGTTTTTGCGGGAGCGCGATTTTCATATTGGACAGAGAACAATTTTCGGTTGATATTGCGGCGGTTTGGCTGTATAATAGATTCTATTAAATAAAACATACTAATTTCAGTTATTCTTCGCACGCGGGCGTATGCGCGCGGCGTGCATTGGAGCGAATATGAAAAAGATACTGATGACAATCCTCGCGCTTTGCTTTGCGGCTCTGCTTTGCGTATCGCTCGTAGCCTGCAATCCCGACGGCTCGGACGGCTCCGGCAACTCCGGGCAAAACCAATACGAGACCGCGAAATATACCGTCACGTTCAATACCGACGGCGGGCTGACGCTTGAAAATTCCACGCTTACCGATATTCCTTACGGCAGTTATGTTCAGCCGCCAAAGGACGCAAACGGCAATCTGAGAATTCCGCGTAAGATAGGATACACATTCAAGTGGTGGTCTAAGGACGGCACGACGGAGTTTAACTTCGCCACTACTCCCATAACGGCGAATACGACTCTCGTGGCGAAGTACGACGCAAACGTATACGTTCACGAGTTCGACTTAACCGCGAAGCTCGTTTACAATACGGACGGAAGCTACGATATAGAGGAAAACGCAAGAGACAAGGAAAAGGTGCATCTCGGCGCGGCGGATTATATCGATAAGGAGACTACGATAAAATCCGAGTACGGCGCAGTCGGCAAGCTCAACTGCCCTACCGCGGACGAGGTGAGCGGCGTAACGCCCAAGTTCTGTTTCTGGTATTATATCGTCGAAAAGGACGGCAAGAAACAGCCCGTCCAGTTTACGGGCTGGAAGGTGGACAGCGAGGAGAGCGACAATCAGGTCAATATGTTGACAAAGTACGCTTTCGATTACAAGCTTACGCTTTATCCGATGTTCGACGACAATCTGCCCGAGGTCAAGGTGGAATTCAGAGACGACCCCAAATATTCCGAAATGCTCTATTATGATACGAGTTACAGATTCGGGAAGAAAATCCCCGTCAGCGTAGCGGGCGAGGTGAACGCTACCAAGAGCGGGTATATTTTCGATTATTGGTATTACAAGGTCGAAACCAAAAACAGCGAGGGAGAAAGCTCCTTCAAGGAAGAGAAATTTATATTCGACGAGCCCGAAGTCACGGCTACCTCTCCTATGGACGCGGCGGCGGCTTCCGATAACTTCACTCCCGTGACCCTTTCGCTCTATGCGAAATGGATCAGGGAGATAAACATTTCGTCTTATGAGGACTATAAGCGCATTTACGACGAGCTCAGAAGCGAGGACGAAGAGGTCAAAAAGAACGTCGACGATATCCTCAATGCTCACATTAACGTCAGAGCGGATTTGAATTTCGGAAGCAACGCGCTCGAACCCCTGTTCGACAAAAACCACGTGTTTAAGGGGGTTATTGACGGCGGCAATTATTCGGGCGGAGAATACAACAGCAGCAACAGGATAATCGGCGGTCTGTTCGGCAACGGCGAGCATGCTTCGGTGTTCGGTTACAGCGACGGCGTTATCAGAAATCTTATTTTCGAGGACGTTATGCTCGGCATATCCGCTGCCGAGGGCGGCAAATATAACGATATCGTGTATATAGGCGGAATTGCCACCGTCAACGGCGGCACCGTCAACAACTGCGAAATCACTTTCAACGTCAACAACGGGATTGAAAATCTGCACACGGTCGTTTTCGGCGGAATAAGCGCGATAAACAGAGCCACAAGCAAAAATACTACGGGCATTATAACCAAATGCACCGTCAACATCCACTCCTTTACCGCGGACTGCGAGGCTTTGACGTTCGGCGGTATTGCGGGCGAGACCAACGCTTCGTCCAAAATATCCTTCTGCACCGCGAACGTGGGCGTTGCCGAAATAAACTGCGTGGACGACGGATTGTCCTCCAACGGAAGAGCCAAGCTGATATTCGGCGGTATTGCGGGAAGCAACGGCGGCGGCATCGAGTGCTGTACGGCAAATTCCGAGGTCGAAAAGGCGGTCTGCGTAACGGAATTCGTTTTCGGCGGCGTTGCCGGCATAAATATGGGCAATATTCAAAAGACCGATTCCGACGTGACGCTGTGCTCCGAGAGCGCGCCCGCTAAGGTCGGCGGCACGGTTTTGCAAATGACGTGCGTCGGCGGAATGGCGGGTAAAAACGAGGGCTGGGCGTACAACAGCTATTGCAATGCCGCGCTGTATATTTCCGTTCAGGACGCGCCGTCCGCGGACAGTATCATTGCCGTCGGCGGAATTATGGGCAATAATTACAGCGATAAAACGGATAAAAACTCCGCCGTTACGTCGGGTATCGGAGCGATAAACTCCTGCTATTCTACGGGAGAGATAGTCGTTAAGATAGGCGAGGGCATAGACAACATTTTGGTTTACGCCGGCGGAATAGCGGGCAGATACAAGCAGAGCAACGTGGAAGTGTGCAAGGTCGGCACGCTGTTCACGACCGTAGGAATCAACGTTTCAAACGAAGGCAAATCCGTGCTAGGCTATCTGTTCGGGGAAATGGCCAAGGGCTCTTCCGTGAACTCCAAAGCGTTTTATGCGAAGGAGACTGCGCTCGTTCTGAACGGAGTTGCGTATGAAAAGGCGGATGACGAAGAGCAGGGCAACTTTGAAATTACTCTCGCAGGCAACGCTACGGATTTGGCGAACTTCTCCGACGCGGATTGGACCGTCGGCTCGCAGGGTCATGACGCCACTCTCGGTTTCTCGGGTCTGATCTGGGAAGTCAGAGAGGGCAAGCTCACGTTTATCGAGCCGCGTACTCCCGTTTCGAGTTCAAACAAAAACTGAGCGCCGAGCGCGCCTTATAGATAGTTTGTTGCATTAAACGTTTCGTGTCTACTAAATACGGTTGGTGTCAAATCGCCAACCGTATTTGATTTAATTGAGTTTTCGGATTTGCAAAACAGGAAAAGAACAATATCGATTCAAGTCGCTTTACAACTCGCTGTCAATGAGACTGAGTATGATTTTTCTGCCGTCCTTCATATAGATATAAAACATATGCCCCATAGCTTTATCGATGTAATGAACACTTTCCACTTCTTCAATTTCTGTCGCTACAAGTTCACCGATTGTTATAAGCAAGTCATCCATAAAATAGCCTCCTGATTGTAAGTATACGGTATTGGATGTTGAATTATTTCAAAATCCAAATATAGTTTAAGGTTATTAAATTGCATTAGTCAACATAGGTTTGCCAAGAAAATAGGGTTTACGGCACTAATTTTGTCGATTTTTGTTTATAATAGTATCGGGAGAGGAGAAATTTCGACTTTATAATGCAATTAATTCCATAATATCGCGTAATTTTCTGACGGCTTTTGTCGACGGGAAATATTTTAGCATGCGCCTCCGTTCAATAAAAGCCTCCCAAATTCTCGGGAGGCTTTTCGGACGGAGCTAAGCGGCCGTCATACGCGTTTGTTACGCATTGTAGGAATCCGCTTTCCTGCGATAGAACGCGCGCTTGTTCGCCGCGTCTTCCTCGTTCTTGGCAAACAGGGACTTCGCTGCTTCGGGATTCATCTTGGCAAGCGATGCATAACGGTTTTCATTCATCAGGAACGCCTGATAATCATCCGTGGGCTCCTTGCTGTCGATGGTGAGCGGCGCTGCGTTGTCGGGATTGAAACGGAAGAGCTGCCAGTATCCGCAGTCAACCGCTTTCTTCATTTCCAACTGCGAGTTGTCCATGCCGCCCTTGATGCCGTGGTTGATGCAGGGCGCGTACGCGATGATGATGGACGGTCCGTGATACGCTTCCGCCTCGGCGAACGCCTTGACGACCTGATTCATATCCGCGCCCATGGATACCTGCGCCACGTATACGTAGCCGTAGTCCATTGCGAGCAGAGCAAGGTCTTTCTTCTTGGTGCGCTTGCCCGTCGCTGCGAATTTCGCGATTGCGCCCGTCGGCGTGGACTTGGACGCCTGTCCGCCGGTGTTGGAGTAGACCTCGGTGTCGAGGACGAGGATATTCACGTCTTCGCCGCTTGCGAGCACGTGGTCGACGCCGTTGTAGCCGATATCGTACGCCCATCCGTCGCCGCCGACGATCCAGACGGACTTTTTGATGAGGCAGTCGCTCTTTGCTTCGATTTCGGAGAGAATTGCCGCGGCTTCGCCGTTTGCGTTTCTCTTTTCGCCGTCGAGTAGAGCGAGTATCTTATTTGCCGCGGCTTCGGAGCCGACGGCTTCCTCTATGTTTTCAAGCCATTCGTTGAGCGCAGACGCCATTTCCGCAGACACGCCGAGTTCGAGCAGCTTTCTTATCTGCTCTGCAAGTATGTTGCGGCGGGTCTTGTAGGCAAGATGCATGCCGTAGCCGAATTCCGCATTGTCCTCGAACAGGGAGTTCGCCCACGCGGGACCTCTTCCCTTGTCGTTCTTGGTGTAGGGGCAGGTAGGCGCGCTTCCGCCGTAGATGGAGGAACAGCCCGTTGCGTTTGCAACCAGCATTCTGTCGCCGAAGAGCTGAGTCATAAGTTTGACGTAAGGAGTCTCGCCGCAGCCTGCGCATGCGCCTGAGAACTCGAAGAGCGGCTTTTTGAACTGACTGTTCTTCACGTTCACGGATTTGAGCTCCGCGCTGGTCTCCTTCAAGGATTCCGCATACTCCCAGTTCTTTTCCTCTTTTTTGATAGCCTCGTCGAGCGGAACCATCGTAAGAGCGTTTTCCTTCGCGGGGCAGACCGCCACGCAGTTGGAACAGCCCGTGCAGTCGTAGGGGCTTATCTGCATGCGGAATTCATATCCCTTTACGCCGACCGCGGGCTTGGTGACAAAGCCTTCGGGCTTATTGGCAAGCTCTTCTGCGGTTGCGAGCGTGGGACGTATAGTCGCGTGCGGGCAGACGAGGGAGCAGCGATTGCACTGTATGCATCTGTCGGCAATCCACATAGGCACGGAAACCGCGATGCCGCGCTTCTCGAATTTGGTCGTACCGGTGGGCACGCTTCCGTTGGGATTGAATGCGGATACGGGGAGCTTGTCGCCCTCCTGCGCCGTGATGGGCGCGATAAACGCCTTGAAGTATTCGTCGGTCGGGAGCTCGAGAGGAGCTGCGCCCGTCGTGGTCGTCGCCCAGCTGTCGGGATAGTTGACCTCTTTGAGTCCCGCGATAGCGTTGTCGACGCAAGCGTAGTTCATCGCGACTACCGCGTCGCCTTTCTTGCCGTAGGACTTCTTTATCATCTCCTTCATATAACGCTCCGCGTCCTCGTAGGGGATGACGTTCGCGAGTTTGAAGAAAGCCGCCTGCATAACGGTGTTGACGCCCTTCTTCGTGCCGAGCTCGGTGACGACTTTAAGTCCGTCGAGGGTGTAGAAGCGCACGTGCTTTTTGGCAATCATATTCTTCATGCTTGCGGGGAGCTTTGCGTCCATTTCCTCGGGAGCCCACTGGGAGTTGAGCAGGAATATGCCGCCGTCTTTAAGGTCGGAGAGCATATCGTAGCGCAGAACGTAGGACTCGTTGTGGCAAGCCACGAAGTCAGCCTGATCGATGAGATAGGTGCTGCGGATGGGCTTGTCGGAGAAGCGCAGGTGGGATATGGTTATGCCGCCTGACTTCTTGGAGTCGTACGCGAAGTATGCCTGAGCGTATTTGTCCGTGTGGTCGCCGATAATCTTGATGGAGTTTTTGTTTGCGCCGACCGTTCCGTCCGAGCCGAGTCCGTAGAACTTGCAGGAAATCGTGCTCGCGTCGGAAGCGTCGATTTTCTCGGTGACTTCCAGAGAGTGGTGCGTGACGTCGTCGGTGATGCCGACCGTAAAGCGGTTTTTCTTTGCGCCGCTCATATTTGCGTAGATTGCGTTGACCATGGAGGGATTGAATTCCTTGCTGCCGATGCCGTATCTGCCGCAAAGCACCTCTTTGTGCACGCCGAGCTCGTTAAGCGCGGACACCACGTCGAGATACAGAGGCTCGCCCTGCGCGCCGGGCTCTTTGGTTCTGTCCATAACCGTGATAGTCTTGACGGCGGAGGGCAGAGCGTTTACGAACGCCTGCGCGGGGAAGGGGCGGTACAGTCTGACTTTGACGAGACCCACCTTTTCGCCTTTCGCGTTGAGATAGTCCACGGTCTCCTCGACGGCTTCGGCGCCGCTGCCCATAATGACGATGACTCTGTCCGCGTCGGGTGCGCCGTAGTAGTCCACAAGATTATACTTTCTGCCCGTGAGCTTGCTGACCTTGTCCATCTGAGCCTGTACGATTGCGGGAACCGCGTCGTAGTACTTGTTGGATGCCTCTCTGTTCTGGAAATATATATCGGGGTTCTGCGCCGTGCCCTGCTGATGAGGATGCTCGGGATTGAGCGCGCGGGCGCGGAATTCGTCCACCTTCTTGAAATTGACGAGACCCTTGATTTCGTCATACTCGATAGCGTCGATTTTGCTCACCTCGTGAGAGGTACGGAAGCCGTCGAAGAAGCTGAGGAAGGGCACGCTGGATTCCAAAGTGGAAAGGTGAGCCACAAGCGACAAATCCATAACCTCCTGCACGCTGTTGGAAGCGAGCATCGCAAAGCCCGTCTGACGGCACGCCATAACGTCGGAGTGATCTCCGAATATATTGAGCGCGTGACCCGCGACGCTTCTCGCAGATACGTGGAAGACGGAGGGCAGAAGCTCGCCCGCTATCTTGTACATATTGGGGATCATCAGCAGAAGTCCCTGACTTGCGGTAAACGTGCTGGTGAGAGCGCCCGCCGCAAGAGAGCCGTGCACAGCGCCCGCCGCGCCTGCTTCGGACTGCATTTCGGCAATTCTGAGAACGTTGCCGAAGATGTTTTTTCTGCCTTGTCCTGCCCAGTCGTCGCAGTTCTCGGCCATAGGTGATGACGGAGTTATCGGGTAAATCGCCGCAACGTCGGAGAAAGCGTAAGCTATATGCGCCGCAGCGGTATTACCGTCAATGGTCATTTTTTTCATAACGGTATAACCTCCAAATGTTATCAAAGTAAGTTTTGCACGCACGCGCAACGTGCGCACAGTAATTAATATTATAAATATTTTTGCGCCGAGTGTCAACCCTTTCACCCTGCAAAACGTCCCTGTTTTGCGGGGTGAAAAGTGTGAGTCCGCAATAGGCGCGACGCATTAAACGCACAATAGTAAGCTAATAAAAATTTTTAACCTTGAAAGTCAAACTTTGTCAATTCGCCTTTTTTTGCGAGATAGCGGTTTTCGCCGAGCGCGAAAATATAGCTGTCGTGCTTTACGCTGTCCGAATACACGTTTACGACCTCGGCGTCGGGCAGCTCCGCTTTCAGACGGTTGACCTTTTCATCTCTGCGGCAGACCTTGCCCAGCAGCTTGCCGGTCCTTTCGTCGTGCGGGGAGGCTATACAGACGTCCACGTTCAAGCGCGAGGCGATTTCCTTTATAAGGAAGTCGGGACTTGCGCTGATAAGCACGCATTTTCTGTCCTTGGCTCTGTTTTCGGGCAGGAAGAAAGGATAAACGTCCTTTTGGTGTCTGTCCCAGAATTTCGTCACTGTCTTTTTTGTATTAAGAAATGTGACGAAGCGAAAGCACACTTTTTTGTACGTGGGCACGGAGATTATGCGGCAGAAAGCGAGTGCGCTCCAAAACAGTTGCCATGGCAACATCAAAAGCAGATACGGGCGGCGTGCGAGACACCAGTACCAATATTTCATCGCGCTGTCGTAGGGTACGGCGGTCTTGTCGAAATCGTATACGTCTACCTGCATTTGCACCTCTATTAGGTTCTGCTTGGTTATATCGAGCCGAATTTCGGCGGCACGTATTTTCGCAGATAAAAATATTATAGCATATCGCGCGGCTTTTGCAAAGCGGTCTGTTTTTGTTGTGCCAAAGACGCAACTGGTGTATATTGTGAGTATAGGAGACGGACGTTATGTATGACGAAGACAAAGACCTTATTGAAACGGAAGTTGCCGCAAACGAGCTTTATAGCGGCAGAATAATAAAGCTGCGCGTAGACGACATAGCCCTGCCCGACGGCAGACCCGCGAAGCGCGAATACGTTTGCCACAACGGCGGCGCGGCGATACTCGCGGTGGACGGAGAGAATTACGTATATCTCGTGCGGCAGTTCAGATATCCATACCGCGAGGTTATTTCCGAAATTCCCGCAGGCAAATTGGAGGAGGGCGAGGAGGCGATAGTCACCGCCGCGCGCGAGCTTGAAGAGGAAATCGGAATGATCGCCGAGGAGATAATCCCTTACGGCGTGCTGTATCCGTCGCCGGGGTATACGAACGAGCTGCTTCATATCTTCCTTGCCAAAGGACTTAAAAAGACGGCGGCGCATCCCGACGGCGACGAATTTCTCAACGTGCGACGCGTGCCTTTCGCCGAGGTTCTGAACGCGGTTTTGAGCGGAGAAATCCATGACGCAAAGACCTGCTACGCCGTGCTTCGTTACGCCGCGGAAAACGGAATTTGTAAAAACATAGGCGAATAGCAACCGTTGACTTTTTGCCGTGTTTGGGCGAGGATGCGTCAGATTATAGCGATATGAAACATAACGATAATATAACGGAGCATTTCTTAACATAACAAAAACGGACGTTTACACGTCCGTTTTTGTATAATAAACCGTCTGTTTCAATCAGTTTCCGTCGTTGAGTTTGAGCATAACGAAGCCCTGCTTGGCTTTGCAGAGGGGGCACATATCCCATGCTTCCTTGCTCTCGGCTTCGTAGCCGCAACCCGCGCATTTCCATTTGACGGCGTGCGTCTTTTTGTACAGAGTGCCCGTGGAGAGCTGATTGTGCAAATCCTCGAAGAGCATCTTGTGGCACTCTTCTACGCTTCCTATCATTTTGAAAAGCTCCGCGATTTCGTCGAAGCCTTCCTCTCTTGCGGTCTGCTCGAACGCTTTGTAGATTTTGACTTCCGATTCCTCGTCTTCGGCGGCGAGTTTCAGATTTTCGATGAGATTCCATTTCTCCTTGAAAGGATAGCCCGAGCAAACGTCGATATTGTCGATGGTCTTGTTGCTTGCCTGCTGTATATAGGTGTAAAGCATGCGCGCATGATTGAATTCGTTGTATACGACCTTGTCTATGACCTCGGCAAGAGCATTGTAGCCCTCGTTTCGCGCGCCGTATTCGATAAACTTGTAGCGTGTGTACGCCATGGTTTCGCCCGCGTACGACTTTGCCAGATTGAGCAGTGTTTTGCTGTCGATAAGTTTCATAAAAATTCTCCTTGTGAGTTTTTATAATTATTGCTATCAAAGTCAAAACTTATACTATGCCGAACGAGATTGGCGTTGATATTTTCAAAATACAAAACGCTTGAAGAGAGCCGAAATCGGTGGTATCATATTAAATACGAAATATATATGCAAGGAGTATATGAATATGAGCGAATGCAATCACGACTGCGGCTCCTGCTCTCAGGAGTGCGGCAGCAGAATAACATACGAGAAACCGCACGAACTCACAAGAGTAAAGCACGTAATCGGAGTGGTGAGCGGAAAAGGCGGAGTAGGCAAGTCCTTGGTGACCTGCTTGCTTGCGCTAGGCGCGGTTAAGGCGGGCAGAAGCGCGGCTATCCTCGACGCAGACATAACGGGACCCTCTATCCCCCGTTCTTTCGGGATAAAGGGCGGCATAGAGGGCGACGATACGGGGATATATCCTCGCGCGAGCAAGCTCGGAATCAAAATGATTTCCTCCAATCTGCTGCTCGAAAACGAGAACGACCCCGTCATTTGGCGCGGACCCGTCATCGCCGGCATGGTCAAGCAGTTCTGGCAGGAAGTCATATGGGGCGACGTGGACTATATGTTTGTGGATATGCCTCCGGGGACGGGCGACGTGCCTCTGACAGTTTATCAGTCCATAAAGCTGGACGGAATCGTAATCGTCACATCGCCGCAGGAACTCGTCTCTATGATAGTGGAAAAGGCTGTAAAAATGGCGAAAAAGATGAATATAAAAATCTACGGCGTGGTTGAGAATATGAGCTATCTCAGATGCCCCGACTGCGGCAAGGAGATAGACGTGTTCGGAACCAGCAAGGTGGACGAGGTCGCGACGGATTTCGACCTCAAGGTGCTCGGAAGACTGCCCATCGACAGAAAAATCGCGCAGGCCGCCGACAGCGGCAATATCGAAAGCCTGATAGACGAGGACTATCTTTCTCTTGCGATAAAGGAATTTGAAAAATGACCAAAAGAGAGCTTGCCGAGAGCTATTTCCTTAAAGGCTATACGTGCGCGCAGGCGGTAGTTCTGGCATTCGCCGAGGAAATAGGCGCGGAGGGAGAGCAATTAAATGTCTTGCTTAAAGTCGCGTCCTCATTCGGCGGCGGCTTCGGCAGACTCCGCGAGGTTTGCGGCGCGGTAAGCGGAATGGGCATAGTAGTAGGCGCAATGTTCGGCTTGGACGAGCCCGACAACGCAAAAAAGGCGGAGCATTACAGGCTTATACAAAGGCTCGCGGGCGAGTTTAAGGATATAAACGGAAGCATAGTATGCCGCGAGCTTTTGGGAGCTAAACTGGCGGCTACGAATCCCGAGCCCGCTGAGCGCACTCCCGAATATTACAAAACCCGTCCCTGCGCAAAACTTGTCGGAGACAGTGCGCAAATTTTAGAAAAATTTTGCGCCGAGTGTCACACGTAAAATGCGAAATTATCGCATTTTACGTACGCACAGCGACAACAAGACTGAAAATTTTTATTGATAATTTTAGTTATTAGTTGTCGCGTGTGCTGTGAGCGCAAACGCCTCGCAAAATTTGAGCGGAACTTCAAATTTTGCTATAAGGAGCAAAAAGCGCGAAGTGAATTCGCACTTTTTGTGAAAAATATTTAGCTCGCTAGGCGAGCGGATATAAATAAGTTTGCGCGAGCGTGACTTCGGCAATCGCCGTTCAAGGGATTGACGGCGCACTTAACGCGCTTGAACTTGGTTTGATAGGAAGTGAACACGGCTAGTCGCTGTTCAAGAGACTGCACCGGCGCGTGCAAGTCGCGCGCCAAACCGAGCGCCGAGCTTGACGCTTTGTACAAGCGGGGGAGCAGCGTTGTTCTCGGGCTTGCCTCGCATACCGCGAAGCCTCGGTGCGCCTGAGGATGGGGAATTTTAATTAAAAATCCCCGCCGTATCCCCTTGTTGTGCACATAACTTTAACAGGAAAACACTATGAGTTTTTACGATATAGTCTACGACGTGGTAAAACAAATCCCCAAGGGCAGGGTCGCGACGTACGGACAGATTGCCGTTCTGTGCGGGTCTCCGCGCGCGTCGAGAGCGGTTGGATACGCGCTTCATTTCAACCCCGACCCCGAGCATATACCCTGCTTTCGGGTTGTCAACAGGTTCGGGGCTTGCGCGCCCGCGTTCGCGTTCGGCGGTGAGGAGGTGCAGGCGAGACTGCTGAAAGCCGACGGAGTGGAGGTGCGCGAGGATTTCACCGTGGATTTGGACAGATTCAGATGGAATCCTTTTTCCTATTCAGAGGAGTGATTTATGGAGCTTGCCGCCCTCAGACATAAATCGCCGAATTTCGGGAAGCTGACGGAGTTCGGCTTCGCTTCCGATAACGGAGTTTATACATACCTTACGGAAATCGTAGACGGACAGTTTGAGATGACCGTACAAATAAACGACAAAAATGAGGTTGACGTCCGCCTTATCGACTGCGGGACAGGAGAGCCTTATACGCTGCATCTCGTTTCGGGCGCGACGGGCGCGTTCGTGGGGCGCGTTCGAGCGGAGTTCGACGAGGTTATCGGGCGCATAGCGGACGGTTGCTTCGAGCGCGACGTTTTCAAAGAGGAGCAGGCGAGACAGGTCATAAGATATATCCGCGACAGGTACGGCGATGAGTTGGAGTTCCTTTGGGATAAGCTCCCGACGGGCGCGATTTGGCGCAGAAAGGACAATCGCAAGTGGTACGGCATACTTATGATAATTTCGCGGAGCAAGCTCGGGTTTGACAGCGACGAAAACGTGTCCGTCATCGATTTGCGGCTGGACACCGAAAACGACTCCGAAATTATCGACGGGAAGAAGTTTTTTGCGGGCTATCATATGAACAAGCGCACTTGGTTTACGATTTGCCTTGACGGAAGCGTAAGCACAGAGAAGATTTTCAGTTTTATCGACAAAAGCTACGTGCTTGCGAAAAAGAAGTAAACCGCATAATTGTATACCGAGTATATAATTTATAGAAAATTCGGAAAATAATAAATGACGGAGCGCCGCTCCGTCATTTATATAAAAATTGATTTTCAATACTATTAATCAAAGATAAAGAATTATTCCGCAAGAGACTTCATATACGCGAGGTACCTGTCGGCAAGCGCGGTCGCATCCTCTTTGGTGCTCTTGGAGGTTGCGACGTAGAATTTCAATTTAGGCTCGGTGCCGCTCGGGCGCACGCAAATCCAGTCTCCGTTTTCGAGATGAAGTTTCAGAGCGTTGGTTTTGGGGAGCGTGATAGCATCCTTGCTGCCGTCGGCGTTTGTTCTGACTCGCGCGACGAAATCGCTTACCGCAAGCACTTTGGCGCCCTCGATATCCGAATACTTCCTTTCGCGCAGAGAGAGCATAATATTTTTCATCTTTTCCATTCCGTCCAGCCCGCCGAATGTCACGGACAGCGCCTTTTCCACAAAATAGCCGTACTTTTCATACAGCCCCTGCAACACGCCGTATACGCTTTCGCCGACGGAGTCGAGATAGCAGACCATTTCGGCGAACATCATACTCGCGACCACCGCGTCCTTATCGCGCGCGTGAGTGCCTACGAGCGAGCCGTAGCTTTCCTCGAAGCCGAAGAGGTAGGTATATTCGCCGCTAGTCTCCCATTCCTTGATTTTTTCGCCAATAAACTTAAAGCCCGTAAGCACGTCGAAGGTGGTCGCGCCGTAGTCGTCGGCGAGCTTGCGAGCAAGCTCCGTCGTGACGATGGTTTTGACAACCGCGCCGTTACTTGGCAGAGTGCCGCTTTCGCGCTTGCGGCGGAGTATGTAACTTAAAAGCAACACGCCTATCTGATTGCCGTTAAGCAGGACGAACTGTCCCTTGTCGTCGCGTATGGCGATTCCCATTCTGTCCGCGTCGGGGTCGGTGCCGATTACGATATCGCTGCCTATGCGGTCGGCAAGCTCCACGCCGAGCCTCAGGGTATCCGCCTCTTCGGGATTGGGAACGCGCACGGTGGAAAACTCCGTATCGGGAGCCGCCTGCTCCTCGACGACGTTCACCTTTATGCCCATTCTGCCGAGTATGGCTGTGACGGGCATATAGCCGCTCCCGTGTATGGGAGTGTAGACGAGGCGCACGTTTGCGCCGTGGGACTTTACAGCCTCGGGAGAAAGCGACAGCTTGCTTATTTCATCGAAATACGCGTCGTCCACGCTCTTGCCGATGACGGTGATATTCTCGTCTGCCTGCTTGTTGTCAAGACCTCTTATGCACTTTGCGCACAGCTTCACGTCTGCGGTATTTGTGCCGAAATACGGGGTTTTATCTATAAATTCGACCACTTTATCTGTCGATTCGGGCGACATCTGCGCGCCGTCCTCTCCGTACACCTTGTAGCCGTTGTAAATCTTCGGATTGTGGGAGGCGGTTATCATAATGCCCGCGATTGCGTTAAGATAACGTATTGCAAACGAGCAGACAGGAACGGGACGGACGAACTCGTAAAGATACGCCTTTATGCCGTTTGCCGACAGCACCTTTGCGGCTTCTATTGCAAACTCGCTCGAATACTTCCTCGTATCGTAGGAGATGACCACTCCGCGTTTTGCCGCCTCTTCACCCAGCGTGTTTATGTAGTCCGCAAGCCCCTTGGTCGCGCGGCGGACGGTGAAAACGTTCATTCTGTTTATGCCAACGTCAAGCACACCGCGCATTCCCGCAGTCCCGAAGGCGAGGGGAGCGTAAAACGCTTCCTTCTTTTCTTCTTCGCTTAGCTCGGCAAGTCTTTGCTTATCCTCTGCCGAGACCTCGTCGCTTGCGAGCCATTCCTCATATCTGCTTTGATAATCCATAAGAAATCTCCTTGGAATTTTAATACATAGTTATTATATATTACGGATTTTATAATTTCAATAGTAAATAAATCCGAAAAGACCGCGACGGTAAACAGTCGCGGTCGGATATGATTTCGGTTGATTACTTGAAAGCTATTGCTGCGGCTCGGCGGGAGCTATGTCGGGGTTTGTGCCTTTGAGAATGATTCGCTTTTGGGGCAGATAGGTGTCTCTGCGTATAAGCACGGAGTTTATCAGCTTTCCGTCCTCGAAAAAATCAAGATATCCTTCCGATTTCAGACCGTCCTTGCCGTAGGCGTCGATTTTCTCTTCGCCGAGGGGCAGGGTGTCGTCGTCTTTATATTCCGTCTCGAAGGGCAGAACCTCGACGGTCTCCGAGCGGCGGCGCACGCTCACCGTATCGAAGCCGTACATTTCCGCTCTTATATACTTTCCGTCCGTCTTGACTTTGAGCGTAATGGGACCCGAGAGCGTATTTACAAAGCAAAAATCGTTTTCGGAGGATACCATAGCGTCAAAGGAGGGCGCTACGTAGCTTACGGGCAGAGAATGCGGTCTTACATGCGAAATGGTGAGTCCCGAGAGCAGAGCGCAGTTGTACACGGTGCTAGACACCTGACATACTCCTCCGCCTATGCCTTCCACAAACACGCCGTCCTGAATGATGAGCGCGCTTTTGAAGCCGTTCGCCTCCGTGCGTCTGCCCACGGTGTCGTTAAATGAAAATTCGTCCTCGGGATAGAGCACGGTGCCGTCGATTTTGCGCGCGGCGAGTTCTATGTTGTATTTTCTGCTTTCGGAGCTTTCGCCGTAATAAGTGGTGAAGTGCGCCATCAGCTTGCTTTCGTGCGCGTACGCGATGTCAGCGCCGAGCGTTTTTGCCATTACAAATACCCCCGAGGCGGCTGTCGCGGCGAGCGCGATAAGTATAAACAGCCGCAATCCCAACTCTGTTATCCTAGCCTTTCGTTTCATAGATATAGTATGAGTTAAAATATAAAAAAGTTGAATATGCTTTATTATGAATACGTTGATTTTGGTTATATCCGTCGTCGCGGGCGTGGTCGGCACCGGTCTTGGCGGAATATTCGGGGCGTTGCTCAAAAACAGGGACGTAAGAGTTATGGGCAAGGTTCTCGGCTTTGCGGGCGGCGTTATGGTCGGGGTTGTCGCGTTCGAGATGATACCCGAAGCGGTCGAGGGGGCTTTCAGCCTCGGCAAAATCGGAGGCATAGCCGTAGCCGTCGCCTCCCTCGTCGCGGGTATCGCGGCTATATTCGGCATAAACAGACTTTTGGATTTTGCCGAGCACAAAAAGCATAAATCGGACGACGACGTATACCGCGCGCTCGCCGTCGTTCAGGCGCATACGGGCTACGGAAAGAAAAAGAGCGCAAACGCCGCCGTTTGTAAAGAGACAAATTCCGCTTCCAAGTCGAACGGACTGAGCTCGGGAAGCAGGCGGGAGCTTATAAAGGCGGGCACGGTTATGCTCATCGCGATTGCGCTGCACAACTTTCCCGAGGGAATGGCGATAGGCGCCTCCGGCGCGGCGCAGGTGCAGACGGGCGTGCTTGTTGCCGTCATTATCGCCGTGCACAATATCCCCGAGGGAATGGCGATAGCCGCTCCCCTCGTCGGCGGCGGCGTGAACGGGGCTAAGGCGGTCGCGCTAACCGCGCTCGCAGGCGGCGCTACCGTTGTCGGCGCGCTTATAGGACTTGCCGTCGGGGGACTTGGCGACATAGCGACGGGAGTGTGCCTCTCGCTTGCAAGCGGCGCGATGCTGTACGTCACTTTCTGCGACATATTTCCGCAGGCGATTGCGCTCAACGGCGGCAGAGTTCCTTCCGCCAGTTTTGTTACGGGAATAGTCTTTTCCATAATATTCGTTTTCGCTTTCTGACAGCTTAGTTCGGGATATTTTTCGTTTCCATCCGATTGCGAGGTCAGCCGATAGAATACATTTATAATTTGTTTTCATTGTCAACCCAAAAATGCAAATAGGGTTGACAATGCTTTTTTACGCGGCGTATAATACGTGCGAGGTAAGCTATGAATACAAAGCAAAACGTTTTGAAGGCGCTCGAAGAAAACCGCGGCAGATATATTTCGGGAGCGGAGCTCGCGGAACTGCTCGGCGTGAGCAGAACCGCCGTATGGAAGGGGATTTCCGCGCTCAAAGCGGAGGGCGTAAAAATAAATTCGCTTACGGGCAGCGGCTATATGCTTCCCGTAGACGCGGACACTTTAAGCGAGCAGGGCATTGCAAAGTATCTTAAAGCGGACGGGATATCGTTCAGAATTTACGACTCGGTGGATTCCACAAACAACGTGGCGAAGAGGCTCGCGGCGGATGGCTGCGAAGAGGGCACGGTCGTCATTGCGCATACGCAGAGCGGCGGAAAGGGGAGACAGGGCAGAAAATTCTGCTCGCCTCCCGAGGCGGGCGTATATATGACGATTGTTTTGAGACCCGAGCCGAAAAAAGTGCCTATGCTCACCGTGCTCGCCGCCGTCGCCGTAGCGGAAGGGATAGAAAACGCGGGCGGCAAGAGCGCGAGTATAAAGTGGGTTAACGACGTGTTTGCGGACGGGAAGAAATGCTGCGGCATACTCACCGAGGCAGTCGCAGACCTTGAATCGGGCGGAGTGGAGTACGCCGTCGTGGGAATCGGCGTGAATGTGACGGAGCCCGCGGACGGCTTCGATAAATCCATAAGGGACGTGGCTTCCGCCGCCTGCGATGGCGTTGCGGACGCCAGAAATAAGGTCGCCGCCGAAGTGATAAACGCGTTTTTTGCGCGGTATTGCAATTTTGACAAAGCCGAAATAGCGGCGGAGTACAAACGGCGTTCTTTCCTTATCGGCAGAACCGTCGCAGTTGTGAAATCGGATGGCGAGAAGTGCGCAAAGGTTTTAGATATAGACGCAGATTGCCATTTGACAGTCGAGTACGCGGACGGCAACATAGTATCATTAAGTGCGGGCGAGGTTTCTCTCAAACTTAAATAATAAATTCTAAAAATGAAAAACTTTCAAAACACTATAACACTAAAAAACAAACGAAAAAGAGCCCGCACGCTCCGTCTCGTGCTGATTGCGATATTCGTCGCTCTTATCGCGGTGGGAGCGTTCATAAAATTTCCTATCGGGATAGTCCCCGTGTCTATGCAATGCGCGGTGTGCATACTCTGCGCGCTTTTGCTGGGCGCCAAGGACGCGACGATAGCGGTGCTGATATACCTCGCTATGGGGCTTGTGGGCATTCCCGTATTCACCGCGGGCGGCGGCTTCGGCTACGTCCTGCAACCCACGTTCGGATACCTGCTCGGCTACGTGATAGCGCTGCCCGTCGGGGCTACCATCGCAAGAGGCATAAAAAACACCTCCCGTCCCAAGCTCCGGCGACTGCTTTTGGGCGCTTTCGCCGCGCTCGCTATCGTATATACGTTCGGAGTGCTTTATATGTATCTTATGCTCAACTTCTATATGGGCAAGGCGCTGGAAATGTCCAAGGCGTGGCTTACGGGGTGCGCGGTGTTCCTGCCCACCGATTGCAGCTGGTGTGTTGTCGGGGCAATTATCGCGCATAGGGTCGTGCCGCTTGTGTTCCGCAAATACGACGGAATGTACGGGATTTCCGCCGAACTCTGCGGCGAGGAATACGCGCGGGAATGCGGCGAGAAATACGCGCGGGAATGCGGCGAGAAATACGCGCGGGAATGCGGCGAGGAATAGACGTGCGATATTGCATAGCGTAAAAAAGAGAAACGTTATATGCGCAATTAAAATACAAATATCGATGTTCATATAAGCAAATCCGCAGATAAACTGCGGATTTTGCAATTTTAATATAAAATTGACACTTTATATATGAGCTAAGTTTTCGGGCGTCAATATATTTTGCACATTTTGGAATATCCGCTCTTGTTTTTGACGGTACTATATGTTATTATTTATATATTATAAAAGCTACGGAGTATAGTTATGGAGAAATACGATAGCAATAATCAGGCGGATATCGCCGAAAACGCACAAGAAACCGCTGCGGCGGAAGTAAGCGACATCGCGCCCGAGAGCGAAACGTCGGAAGCTGTTTCTGAAATCAGCGAAACCGAAACGGTTGCCGAGGAAGAAGCGCAATGCCCGTCCGAGACGTCCGAGCCCGTCGCGGAAGCGGAGGTTAAGGCGGAGGACAAGAAGCAGCACGAAATCCTGACGCAGACGGATTTGCTTGACGAAAACGGCAATATTGCCGAGCCCGGCTTCGCGAAAAAGATGCTGTACACCTACAACCGCGAGAATATCAAGGCGAGCAAAATGCGCCTCAAAGAGTGGGACTATTATTATATATCCAACAAGGAATACGCGCTCTGCCTGACTATCAGCGATATGGGCTTCGTGGGCGCGCTCAGCCTTACGGTTATGGACTTCGTGACTCCCGCGCAGTTTACAAATTCCGCAATATGCCTCTTCCCGATGGGCAAGTTCAATATGCCGCGCACAAGCGAGTCGGGCGACTGCTCTTGGAAGATAGGCAAGGTGGAGATGAAGTTTGAAAACGACGGCGAAAAGCGTC
This sequence comes from uncultured Clostridia bacterium, assembly GCA_947382865.1. Taxonomy (GTDB): domain Bacteria; phylum Bacillota; class Clostridia; order Christensenellales; family CAG-917; genus CAG-475. Next base: position 10,313 of record CANDBF010000011.1, on the reverse strand, counting down.
ATCTTACGGGCGTATATCCCAATGCGGACAAGCTCGGCACGGATGTGAAGTGGGATATCGTGTTATCCGACGTGCCCGAGGAGAGTATGGTCATCGCCACGCCCTTCGACAAGGACAAGCACTTCTATTTCAATCAGAAAATCAACTGTATGAAGGCTGAGGGCAGCTTTACGCTCGGCGATAAGGAATGCCCGTTCGACCCCTCCGACAGCCTCGCCACCCTCGACTGGGGTCGCGGCGTCTGGACGTACGACAATACGTGGTATTGGGGCAGTCTGCATACCAGACTCGAGGACGGAAGCACGTTCGGCTGGAATATCGGCTACGGCTTCGGCAATACCTCCGCCGCGAGCGAGGATATGCTCTTCTACAACGGCAAGGCGCATAAAATCGGCAGGACGGAGTTTATCATCCCCGGCGATAAAGAGGGCGAGCCGCGCTATATGGAGGACTGGAAATTCGTCTCCGACGACGGCAGACTGGATTGCACCTTCAAGCCGCTCATCGACCGCTACGAGCCCTTCGACCTCAAAGTTATGTGCATGATTCCTCATCAGGTCTTCGGCTATATCAGCGGCAAGTGCGTGCTCGACGACGGAAAGGTTATAGAGCTGGATAATGTGTTGGGCTTTGCGGAGAAAGTCCACAACAAGTGGTGATAGTCTAAGTACCTGCCCGCAGGGGCGTAACGGAGGGCATATGCCGTATTCGGGTGAAGGCGTTCAGGCGCTGGTGTGCGCGCTGGACGATATGAAAAACGCAACCGTCATTTACGCCGCAGAAAGCATAAGGCGCGTGCTCAAATGTCTGGCGTATTACGAGGAGTTCCGCTCCGCGCTTTCCTATTGCAACAAGGGATTCGATTATCGGTCGGAAAAGGAAAGGGCGTGCGGTCAAATAAACGGAGATATTGTGTTTATGCTGCCCAAGGCGAAGAAATCGCTCGTCGCGCTGGTTGCAAATCTCCTTATGGAGTTTGACAGGGATTCTACTTACGTCGTCAATTTTTGCGACGAGTACTTCCGCGCCGAAAACAAGCAGACGAGCTATGACTTCTTCTGCGGGAGCGTTATGACTCCTTTCAAGCTCGCGCTTGTGGATTTGGTCGTCAACGGCATAGAGGAAGATCCTAAGGTTGTGGAGCGTACTGTGGATTTTGCTCCGTCGGGCTTGCAGCAGCAGACGGAGTATCTGATTGTCAATATATACGACGCGGTGAGCGCGCTTGCAAGCGAGCAGAGGGAACCGCTATCCGTTATGGTGGAGGGCTTTGCCGCCGCGCTCGACGCGCGCGACTCCCTTATGATACGCGCGGTATGGTACGGGCTTAAAGGCGCGCTTGATTCTGCCAAAATCTGCAAAAAGGAAATCGCACAGATAGACGAGACGTTGCGGCTCTATCTTTTGTCTGATATCTGACAAACGTAAAAACGCGTTATCGAGCAAATGCGTTGTGCAATATATCTCAATATCGCGTTTTTACGGTGCTTGGGTAGCTTTTATATACAAGCGAGTTTGTAACATTAGAAATGTCTTGCGTATTCGACTATTTTGCGGCAAGATATGAAATATTTCTCCGTTATTCTTCCAAAGTTTCGATGTCGATAGGAGTAGGGGCGCCCCTTTCAATCTCCAAAATCTCAACAAGCTGATTCAAGCGTTCGCTCATAAATTCGATAGTTTCATTTATACTCCGATGTCTTTCTTTTTTGACAGAGGAGTTATCTTCCCACTTATCGCAGTTTTCCTGCAAGGCAAATTTATTTACGTTGCGAGACTTTTTTAAGTCATTGTTAGAACAGTGACCTCCAATCGGCCTTAATACCTTTCCGCTTATTACATAGTGTTCTATATAAAATTTGCAAGATATACATTTTTGTGTGTTTTCCATATCTTGACCTTCTACGGTTTTAGTCAATTCATTATGCTTCCCGTTATAGCGGGAAGTCAAGACATTTTTCCGTTATTATGGGAATATTTATATTATGAATGATAAATTTCCTCAAAATTTAAGAATGTTAAGGAATGAAAGGGGACTGGGACAGATTCGCTTTGCCCAAGAAATAGGCGTTGGAAAATCTATTATAAGCCAATGGGAGACAGGAAAAAGCGAGCCAACGCTTTCAAACCTTATCGCTATTTCAAGATTTTTTGAGGTTTCCATTGACGCTCTTGTAGGGTTAAAAGAATTAGATTAGTTTAGCCGCTCTAATTTTGGATTATTTATATCAATTTGAATTTATAGTATTTTTACATATTTGCTATTATGTAAAGCCCTAAAAATAATGATATAAAAGTGATTTGCCAAGTAATTGTTATTTCGCTTATCAAGAAGCCTGCAAAAGAAAGTTTTTTGTAGTTTTCTTGATTTTCTGCATTTGATTTGCGATAGCCTATAAGCGAAAGTATCAAACCTACTATACCTATAAGAAATGAAAAAACAAAACCTGTAATCGAAATTGATTTATATGTATTGTTTGCTATATTATTAATTAATTTGTTGTTTTTTCCGCAATTCGGGCAGAAAGTATCTTTTTCATTTATTTGGCATCCGCAGTTGTAACAAAACATAATAGAATTCTCCGATAACATACTATTCCCGTTATAACGGGATGTCAAGACAATTTTCCGTTATTGTGGGAATATTTATACTATGAATAGCAATTTCCCACAGATATTGAGAATGCTCCGAAAAGAAAAGGAGATAGGGCAGGTGCAACTTGCCAAGGATATTGACGTGGGAAAATCGACAGTCAGTCAATGGGAAACAGGCAAGTGTGAGCCGACACTTTCTAAGCTAGTTGCGCTGTCTAAATATTTTGATGTGACAATCGATTATCTCGCAGGTTTGCAAAATTAAAACGCACTCATTGAGTGCGTAATTTCTTTTCGCAAAAAGTACGAATTCACTTCGCGCTCGGGGTTCCCATAAAACGTCCCTGTTTTATGAGGTAAGTTTTTGCCCCCCCCTTATCTTACTCGCGAAGCGAGCATAATTATATTTTCGCAAAATGCGGCAATTCACTTGCCTCATTTTGCCCCTTGTGAGTTTGCGCTTATAGCAAAACTCATTGCGAAGGGCATTTATACGCTAGAATCGATAACAGTCATTGCAATGATTTTGCGTGCCGCAACGCGGTGAGGCATAACGTCTGGCGCAAATCTTACTCCTCGTCAGATAAAGCGTCTATATCTGCGGTGGACTGTCTCTCGCCTATGTTCATCGATTCGAGTGCGTACGTCCTTACGTCAAAGCTGCCGTCTTTGAGCAGAACCTTGACGCGCGCGGTCTGTTTGATGAGGTCGTTGGACTCCACCGTGCCCTCGCCGTCGGGGGTTTTGACTTTGCTTCCGACCTTGGGCATAAGTTTGTACACCTCGCTGTAATAGTCGTTTTCGTATTTTAGACAGCACATAAGTCTGCCGCATACGCCGCTTATTTTCTGCGGATTGAGGGACAGCCCCTGAACCTTCGCCATCTTTATGGATACTTTTTCAAAGTCGGGCAGGTGGGAGGTGCAGCAGCAGGCTCTTCCGCAGGGCGCGAGCGCGCCGCGCATTTTGGTGTCGTCGCGTTCGTAAATCTGGCGGAGCTCTATGCGGACTTTGAAGATGGACGCGAGCACGCGCACAAGCTCTCTGAAATCCACTCTTCCGTCGGCGGTGAAGTAGAATATGAGCTTGGTGCGGTCGAAAGTATATTCGGCGTCGACGAGCTTCATGGACAGCTTCATTTCGGAGACCTTTTCGCGTATGATTCTGAGCGCCTCAACCTTATCCTCGGCGTTTTTTGCGACGCGGGCTCTGTCCTCGTCGGTGGCTAAACGCTGTACGGGTTTGAGCGGTTGGACGATTTCGCTTTCCGCTACGTCCTTGTTCGCAGCGACTACGGTCGCAAATTCGGGTCCGCGGGAGGACTCCACAATCACCTCGTCCCCCTCCGAACACGTGAGACCGTTGGGCGCAAAGTAATATACCTTGTTGCTGTTTTTGAATTTTATTCCTATGATTTCGGGCATCTGTGTCTGACCTCCAAAATTGAAAATAGCAGATTGTCTATCGCCGAGAGGGCGGGAACGTTGAGCGAAAGCTGTCTTCTCGTATCGCCGATTATGCGCGGTATTTCCGACAGCGCGAGAGGGGAGTACCTTTCGGCAAGGGCGGCGATATCGCTCGGGATATGCTTTGATAGTATCATATCGGGACTGCTTTTCACCACAAGCATATCTCTGATTATTATGGACAGAACGTCCAGAAACTCGCTTATATTCTCTTGCGCCGCGACCCCCGCGTCCAGCCTTACGATATCCGAGCTTCTGCCCAGCCTTTGCAACACGTCGATTGCAAAAGCGTAGAGCGCCGTGTATTGCGAGGAGGCGGCTATCTTGTCCGCTTTGCCGAGCTTTCCCTCGCTGCAAGCCGCCGCGACCGCGCTCTTTTCCTCGCCGTAGCCGCGCGATAGCATCGCTAGGTATACGGTTTCCTCGTCGAACAAGTCCATATGGATTGCGCGTACGCGCGATTTTATGGTGTCGAGCATCGCCGATTCGTTTGCGACTCCGAGGAATATCGTCACTCCCGCAGGCGGCTCTTCGAGAGTTTTGAGCAACTTGTTCTGCGCCTGCACGTTCATCATATCTGCGCGATGAATGAAATACAGCTTGCGTCCCGACAGCGATTTTATATACATCGACGAGAGCATTTTGTTTACGTCGTCCACCTTGATTTTATCGCGCGCGGCGTTTACGTGGAATACGTCGGGATGGTTTGAGTGCAACACCTTTCTGCACTCTGCGCAGGTCATGCATGCGGAGCCGTTTTGACAGTAAACCGTCGCCGCAATCAGATTGAAAAACTCGTCCGCTACGTCGTCATCCCCGGTCATGACTGCATAGGCGTGACCTAGCCCCGACCTTAGGTCGCTCAGAAAAAATTTGTAGGCGGCCGAGCCCTTCAATACACTTTCAAACGTGAGTGCGCTCACTTTATCAAACCTCTTTCGCGCATAAGCGATATGATTTTCTGTGAAGTGACGTTTTTATCGAAATCGGGCTTTATAGGCACAATTCGACCGTTTGAAGCGTCGATTTCGCGCAGAAAACCATTGTAAACCTTATCGAAAAACTCAACGGATTCCTGTTCAAGCCTATCTTCTGTGCGGTATTTTCGCCATGAGTTTTCGGGACTTAAATCGATGAATACGGTGAGATCCGGCATGCAGCCGTCCACAGCGGGAGCGTTGATATGCTTTATGACGTCCGCGCCCATATTGCGTCCGTATCCTTGATAGGCGACGGAACTGTCCGCAAACCTGTCGCATATGACCAGCTTGCCTGCGCTCAGCGCGGGCTTTATAACCTCGCGCACGAGCTGCGCTCGGCTTGCTGCGTACAGCATCGCCTCCGTCATGTCCGTCATTTGCGTGTTTTTCGGGTCTAGTATTACCTTACGTATCTGCTCGGATATCTCTGTGCTGCCCGGCTCGCGGACGTACACCGCTTCCTGTCCTGTCCTTTCAAGATATTCCCGTAAAAGCCGCAGCTGGGTGGATTTTCCCACGCCCTCGCAACCCTCGAACGATACAAACATATTTTTATCCTCTCTTGTGATTTATATAGTATATCACAACGCGCGGCTTTTCACAAGCGCACAGCCAAACAAAGAAATTTTTCCCTGATGCGGAGTCTTTGTGCGGCGAGGATGTTTTTGTTGACATATGTTCGATATAGGAATATGCTAGGTATAATAATTTTAAGGAGATAACAATATGAAAAAGAGCGCAAAGCCTATTCTTTTGCTTGTCGCGATTATATTGGTAAGCGCGGTTTGTGTTTTCACCGCTTGCGGCGAAACGAATCCGCCTGTTTATTATACAGTTGCATTCGATACAAACGGAGCGGGGACGATAGATTCCCAAAACGTAGAGGACGGCGGACTTGCAACTGCGCCCGCTCAGCCCCAAAAGACGGGATATGTTTTCGGCGGCTGGTACAACGGCGAAACGCTTTACGACTTCTCTTCGCCCGTAAAATCCAATTTGACCCTTACCGCGAAATGGAGCGACAGATATTATACGGTGACCTTCAAATCCAACGGCGAGACCCTGTCGACCGAAAACGTCGTTCACGGCGGCAAGGTCGCAAAGCCTTCTACGCCTCAAAGACAGGATTACTATTTCAACGGCTGGCTGTCGGGCGGAAGCGCGTACGATTTCAACGCGGCGGTGACCTGCGACCTGACTATCGAAGCGGACTGGATAAGCAACGCTACGTTAAGCTCCGCTTTGCAGACCGCGCTTTCGGCGGATTACTCCAACTATACGATGGCGTACACCGTTACGGAAATCGATGACGGCATTGAGTATTCTATGACGTACACCTATAAGCGCGACGGAAACGACTATTATACCAAGCTCGAACAGGAAGGGCTTCCTACCGTCGAGCGCTGGGTGGTGTTCGGAAGCGACGGCAAGCCTTTGGATTATTTTTACAAAAATAACAACGGCGAGTGGAAGAGAGGAAACGGCGACGTGATTCACTATTATATTCCTTTCAAATACACCGAGATAACCGCTGCGGACTTCCGTTACAATTTCGGCGAATACGTGCTCGATGAGGACAGTAAGTCGTGTTTCGAGTACGAAACCTTCGGCACTATTAACGGATTTGCGCTCGCGTCGGTTTACGTAACCATTGACGGAGGTCTCATTTCCCACATCGAAGGTACCGCGGACGACGGCATTCTTTCGTTTACGCAGGACGTCGCCGAGGTCGGCACAACGGAGCTTACGCGTCCCGAATTGCCTAAATCCGTCGTCACTATCACGAAGAACACTTTAAGCGGCGAGGAAACCGCGGGCGTAAAAACCGTAGAAGAGGGCGCTCCCATAACGATGACCTCGCTCAAAGCCTTGTTCAGTCTGAAAATAGACGGTGTTTCCCACAGTGAAAAAATCACGGACAATGCTATAAATATCGGCACGCTGAATCTCGAAAACCCCGTTGCGGGAACGTACACGATTACGCTTTCCTACACCGCTTGGGACTGTACGGTCGCAGTGACCGAGACGGCTACCGTCGAGGTTAAATCCGCCCTGCCGTCCGTCAAGACTCTCGCGGATATTCTTGCGGAGGATTACACGAACGCGACGATAAAAATCAGCGCGTACACTATCGTGAGAGACGGGAGCTGGTATGATTTCAAGTTCGGCACCTCGCACTTCTATCTTTGGGTGGACGGCTCCTTTGACGACGGATATGCAAGAGCGGTCATTGACAGCGCGAATAATATTTCCGTCAATCTGACAGGCAGTCAGTGGAAGCAGTTTTTGCGCCTCGACCTTGTTACAAGCCTCGACGCAGATCTGTTTGCGGACAACGGAGACGGTACGTACACGCTCGGCTCGGACAGCGACATAAGTCAGTCGGTCAAGGATACTCTGCTGGATATATTTATCAACGCATATTCCTCCAAGCCAATCGTCGGCAGCATAAAAATGGACGGCTCAAAGCCTTATTCGCTTACCTTGGAGGTTGCGGACGACGTGCTCTCAAAGGTCACGGTGAAATATTATTACGGCAATTCGGAAAAGACATTCGCTTTCTCTTTGAGCAAGGTGGGCGAGACGGACGCCATCGATAACGCTGTAAAGACTAGGATACAAGCCGCGTTTCAAGGTTATACGGTCACGTACAAGAGCGGCGAGCACGGCTCGGGCGCGGACGCGGTATATGAAGAACAGTCGCACGGCAACTATATTCTGGCGGAAAATCCCTTTACGGCAGAGAGCGGATACGTGTTTATAGGTTGGAAAGAGGAGGGAAGCGCGGCTTCCGATCCTGTGATTCCCGTTACCGGCGCCGCAGATTACAAGCTGATAAAGGACACCGTTTTTGTTGCGCAATGGTCGGTCGCTTACACCGTTACGTATCAATCGGGCGACCGCGCGCAGGGCGAGGATATAACGAGAGAAAATCTGCCGCAGGGCAATTACAGATTGGAGAGCTTCGATAGCGACAAGTGGAGCGTCGATAGCGGATATACTTTCGCTGGTTGGAAATTGGAAGGCACGGATAACGCGTATCAGCCTGACGATACCTATAATCTTGCCGCAAACACGGTGTTTGTCGCGCAGTGGCAGGCGACGGGCTCGGATACGCCCACCTATACCATAGCGTCGGCAATCGGTTTGGGAAGCTCGCCTATGAAGATGGTGAGTGAAATACAGATAAATGAGGCGACGGGAGAGATTACGTTTACTTACACTACCTCCTCGAACCCGACAGCGCAAACTATAACCGTCACCGCAACCAAAGGCGACTATTATTTTGAAAGCGACCAATACGCGGGATATCAGATTTGCGATTCTCAGATATCGACAAGCTATACCTATGTGATAAAGCTGTCCGACGATAAGAGCACGCTGGAAGTTTGGGACTGGAACGATGACGACGAATATGCCGAGACTTGCGTAGGCACGTTTACAAAGGCATAACGAAATTCGGGCATCTACCCGTTTGAATCAAAAAAGCAAGCCCGAAACGGACTTGCTTTTTTCAATGCTTTTTTCAATGGTTTTTTCAGATGAATCGCATTTATGACGCCCGTATTTTACAACATAAATCGTCGTGTGCTTGACTTATGGGCAAACGGGTATTAAACTTATGATTACTCTATTAAAACTAATAGTACGCGTTTATGCGCGCGAGGTGTTATGGACTACAAGAAAATCGAAAGCAAGTGGCAGCGTATCTGGGAAGATACGGGACTGTATAAATTCGACAAATCCAAGGTGAACAAAAAGTTCTACTGCCTTGAAATGTTTTCCTATCCTTCGGGAGCTAAGCTCCACGCGGGGCACTGGTACAACTACGGACCCGCCGACACGTTCGCGCGCTTCAAGCGGATGCAGGGCTTCGAGGTGTTTCATCCGATGGGCTTCGACGCGTTCGGTCTGCCCGCGGAGAACTACGCCATAAAGACAGGCATACACCCCGAGGAGAGCACGCTCAAAAATATCGAGACCATGGAGGGTCAGCTCCGCCGCATAGGCGCTACCTACGATTGGGACTACGAGATTAAGACCTGTACGCCCGAATACTACAAGTGGACGCAGTGGATGTTTTTGCAGCTCTTAAAGCACGGGCTTGCCTATCGCAAGGAAGCTCCCGTAAACTGGTGTCCCTCCTGCAACACGGTGCTTGCCAACGAGCAGGCGCAGGGCGGCGTATGCGAGAGGTGCGGCTCGCAGGTTACGCACAAAAATCTCAATCAGTGGTTCTTTAAGATTACCGACTATGCGGACGAGCTGCTCGAAGGCATCGATAAGCTGGATTGGCCCGAAAAGACCAAGGCTATGCAGAAGAACTGGATTGGCAGAAGCTACGGCGGCGAAATCGAGTTCGACGTGAAGGGCTCGGACGTGAAGCTGAAAGTGTTTACTACAAGGGCGGACACCGTCTACGGCGTGACCTACGTCGTGCTCGCTCCCGAAAGTCCTATCGTGGATATCATCACCGCTCCCGAGCAAAGCGAGGCGGTTGAACAGTACAGAGAAAGGGCGGCGGCGGCGACCGAGATTGACAGAATGTCCTCCACGCGCGAAAAGACGGGCGTGCTTACGGGCGCGTACGCGATAAATCCCGTCAACGGCAGAGAGGTGCCGATACTCGTTGCGGATTACGTCATAGCAAGCTACGGCACGGGCGCGGTTATGGGCGTCGCGGCGCACGACGAGAGAGACTACGTATTTGCAAAGAAGCTGGGCTTGCCGATAGAAAGGGTCATAAAGAGCGCGGACGGAAGCGACGACGCGCTTCCTTATACGGAGTACGGAGTGCTGGTCGGCAGCGGCGAATTCGACGGAATGCCCTCGGAACAAGCCAAGACCGCCATACTGAATAAGCTCGCGGAGCGCGGCAAGGGCGGACTTAAAACCAACTACCGCCTGCGCGACTGGCTGGTGAGCCGTCAGCGTTATTGGGGCGCGCCTATCCCCGTGATACACTGCGAGCATTGCGGAGCGGTTCCCGTCCCCGAAGAGGATTTGCCCGTGCGCCTGCCGCATAACGTGAATTTCACGCCCGACGGGGAATCCCCGCTCAAAAAGTGCGACGAGTTTATGCATACCGTCTGCCCCGTGTGCGGAAAGCCCGCGCTTCGCGACGCGGATACCCTCGACACGTTTGTGTGTTCCAGCTGGTATTTCCTGCGCTATCCCGACAGCAAAAACGCAGATAAGCCATTTGATACGGAATGGATAGACAAGGTGCTTCCCGTCGATAAATATATAGGCGGCGCGGAGCATGCCTGTA